>NZ_KV794949.1:3410-28254 GCF_001808875.1 Neisseria sp. HMSC064E01 | reverse complement strand
TTGCTATGATACGAGAGTTCCGATATACAAGGTGCATTCAATAGATTTTCAGACGACCTTTTTCCAATCCCGAATTCTACAAAAGCAAAAACACCGAAGACCAATCCATCTTCGGTGTTTTTTAATAGAGTGGCGAGCCAAACCCCCGGCACTGGCGCATCGGAGTGGGCTGCTGGCTTCCGCCCCTGACCCGTTGTTCCGAATTACCATGCGGGGAGACCCGCCGTAAGAGATTGGCATTATAACCGTTTTACGGGAAAACTCAAGCGCGGCGGTATCAAAGGTCGTCTGAAAAGTTTGTTTGCTGTAAAATTGTCAACAATATTCGCCTTTTTAAAAATCATTCCTATTGAAACATTTTTCGCCTTTGACGTTGAAAAACATCGAAATTTAAACTACATTAACACTTTCTACCAAGTTGTCTGATTAGCTCGAAAATCGTTTTATAGTGGATTAACTTTAAACCAGTACGGCGTTGCCTCGCCTTAGCTCAAAGAGAACGATTCTCTAAGGTAAGGTGCTGAAGCACCAAGTGAATCGGTTCCGTACTATCTGTACTATCTATGGCTGCATCGCCTTGTCCTGATTTAAAGTTAATCCACTATAACGTCGTTGAAGCTGCGCTTTCAGACGACCTTTTTCCTAAAAACACAGCGAAATCATGCAGCAGTTTCGTGTAATTTCGCCGTACCAATAATCATACGGACACACCGCCACCATGACCACGACTACCGCCCCGCAGCGTATTCGGGAAATTCCCTACAACTATACTTCCTACACCGACCGCGAAATCGTCATCCGCCTGTTGGGCGACGAGGCTTGGCAGATTCTGCAGGACTTGCGCGGACAGCGCAGGACGGGGCGTTCGGCGCGGATGTTGTTTGAAGTGTTGGGCGATATTTGGGTGGTCGTGCGCAATCCGTATCTGGTTGATGATTTGCTGGAGCATCCGAAACGCCGCGCCGCGCTGGTGCGGGAAATGCGCCACCGGTTGAACGAAATCCGCAAACGCCGCGACGACAATCCGCAAGTCGATGTATTGGTGGCGGCGGCGGAAAAGGCGGTTGAGCGTTTTGACGGCAGCTTTGACGAAACACGCCAAAAGCGGTGGCAGATTTTGGAACGTTTGAGCAAAATCACCAAGCCGCACAATATTATGTTTGACGGGCTGGCGCGGGTAACGCACGTTACCGATGCGACCGACTGGCGCGTCGAATATCCGTTTGTCGTCGTCAATCCCGACACGGAGGCGGAAGTCGCGCCTTTGGTGCGCGCCTTAATCGAGCTGGATTTGGTCATTATCCCTCGCGGCGGCGGTACAGGTTATACCGGCGGCGCCGTGCCTTTGGATGCAAACAGTGCGGTCATCAATACGGAAAAGCTGGACAAGCATCGCGGCGTCGAATTTGTCGAACTGGCGGGTTTGGACGGCAAACATCCGATTATCCATTGCGGCGCGGGCGTGGTAACGCGGCGGGTGGAAGAAACCGCGCATCAGGCGGGTTTGGTGTTCGCCGTTGATCCGACTTCCGCCGACGCGTCCTGCGTGGGCGGCAATGTGGCGATGAATGCGGGCGGCAAAAAAGCCGTGTTGTGGGGTACGGCGTTGGACAACCTCGCCTACTGGCAGATGGTCAACCCGCAGGGCGAATGGCTGCGCATCGAGCGCGTGCGCCACAATTTCGGCAAAATCCACGATGAAGAAACCGCCGTGTTCGACGTTCACACGCTGGATTCAGACGGCCTCAATGTCGTTAAAACCGAACGCTTGGAAATCCCCGGCCACAAATTCCGCAAAGTCGGTTTGGGCAAAGACGTTACCGACAAATTCTTGAGCGGACTGCCCGGCGTGCAAAAAGAAGGCACGGACGGCATCATCACCAGCGTTGCCTTCGTGTTGCATAAAATGCCGAAATACACGCGCACCGTGTGTATGGAGTTTTTCGGTACGGTTGCCACCGCCACGCCGTCCATCGTCGAAATCCGCGATTTCCTGCTCGCCCACGACAGCGTGCGGCTGGCGGGTTTGGAGCATTTGGACTGGCGTTATGTCCGCGCCGTCGGCTACGCCACCAAAGCGGCAGGTAAAGGACGGCCGAAAATGGTCTTGCTGGCGGACGTGGTTTCAGACGACGAAGCCGCCGTAGAGGCAGCTGCCGAACACATCTGCGAACTTGCCCGCGCCCGCGACGGCGAAGGCTTTATCGCCGTGTCGCCTGAAGCGCGCAAAACCTTCTGGCTCGACCGCAGCCGCACCGCCGCCATCGCCAAGCACACCAACGCCTTTAAAATCAACGAAGACGTAGTGATTCCGCTGGAGCGGCTGGGCGAGTATTCGGACGGTATCGAACGCATCAACATCGAGCTTTCCATCCAAAACAAACTCACCCTGTGCGCCGCATTGGAGCAATATCTTTCGGGCAAACTTCCCATCGACAAAATGGGCACAGACCTGCCGACCGCTGAACTTTTGGGCGAACGCGGCAAACACGCCCTTGCCCACGTTTCCGCCATTAAAGAGCGTTGGGACTGGTTGCTCGCTAATCTGGATACGCCGCTTGCCGACTACAAAGCCCGCTACGGCGCAGCCGTCCATGCCGCGCCCGAAGCCAAAGACGACGAGAGCTGTTTCACCGCCTTCCGCGACTTCCGCCTGCGCGTGTCCGTCAAAGACGACGTAATGAAGCCGCTCGCCGAAATCTTCAGCGGCAAAACCGACACCAAAATCATCGAAGGCTTGGGCAAAATCCACGCGAAAACCGTGCGCGGCAGAGTCTTCGTCGCCCTGCATATGCACGCCGGCGACGGCAACGTCCACACTAACATCCCCGTCAATTCAGACGACGCCCAAATGCTTCAGACGGCCTACCGTTCGGTCGAACGCATCATGAAAATCGCCCGCTCGCTCGGCGGCGTGATTTCCGGCGAACACGGCATCGGCATCACCAAGCTCGAATTTCTGACCGATGAAGATTTGCAGCCGTTTTGGAACTACAAAAACCAAATCGATCCCAAACACACTTTCAACCGTCACAAACTGATGAAAGGCTCGGACTTACGCAACGCCTACACGCCGTCTTTCGAGCTGTTGGGCGCGGAATCGCTGATTATGGAAAAATCAGACCTCGGCACCATCGCCGATTCCGTCAAAGACTGCCTGCGCTGCGGCAAATGTAAACCCGTCTGCTCCACCCACGTTCCGCGCGCCAACCTGCTGTACAGCCCGCGCAACAAAATCCTCGGTGTGGGGCTACTGACCGAAGCCTTCTTATACGAAGAGCAAACCCGCCGCGGCGTTTCCATCAAACACTTTGAAGAACTCATGGACATCGGCGACCACTGCACCGTGTGCCACCGCTGCGTCAAACCCTGCCCCGTCAACATCGACTTCGGCGACGTAACCGTAGCCATCCGCAACTACCTTGCCGATTCCGGCCACAAACGCTTCGCACCCGCCGCATCGATGGGCATGGCGTTCCTGAACGCCACCGGTCCTAAAACCATCAAAGCCCTGCGCGCCGCCATGATACAGACCGGCTTCCCCGCGCAGAACTTCGCCTACAAAATCGGCAAACTCCTGCCCGTCGGCACCAAAAAGCAAAAAGCCGAACCCAAGGCCACCGTCGGCACCGCCCCGGTCAAAGAACAAATCATCCACTTCATCAACCGTCCTTTGCCCAAAAGCGTGCCCGCCAAAACACCGCGCTCCATGCTCGGCATCGAAGACGACAAAAGCATCCCCATCATCCGCAACCCCGCCGCGCCCGAAGATGCCGAAGCCGTGTTCTACTTCCCCGGCTGCGGTTCCGAACGCCTGTTCAGCCAAATCGGACTCGCCGTCCAAGCCATGCTCTGGCATGTCGGCGTACAAACCGTCCTGCCGCCCGGCTATATGTGTTGCGGCTATCCGCAAGACGCGGGTGGCAACAAGGCAAAAGCCGAGCAAATGAGCACCAACAACCGAGTCGCCTTCCACCGCATGGCGAACACCCTCAACTACCTCGACATCAAAACCGTCGTCGTCAGTTGCGGCACCTGCTACGACCAGCTCGAAAAATACCGCTTTGAAGAAATCTTCCCTGGCTGCCGCATCATCGACATCCACGAATACCTGCTCGAAAAAGGCGTGAAACTGAACGGCGTGAAAGGTCAGCAATACCTCTACCACGACCCCTGCCACACGCCCATCAAAACCATGAACGCCACCCAAATGGCAAGCAGCCTCATGGGGCAGAAAGTCGTCTTAAGCGACCGCTGCTGCGGCGAATCCGGCATGTTCGCCGTCAAACGGCCCGACATCGCCACCCAAGTCAAATTCCGCAAACAGGAAGAAATCGAGAAAAACCTCAAAGAGCTGCCGCAGGGCGAACCCGTCAAAATGCTGACCTCCTGTCCGGCGTGCCTGCAAGGTCTGAGCCGCTACGCCGACGACAACAACATGCCTGCCGACTACATTGTTATCGAAATGGCGAAACACATCCTCGGTGAAAACTGGCTGGATGAGTTTGTGAAAAAAGCCAACAATGGCGGCGTGGAGAAAGTGTTGCTGTAAGGCTTGTATGGTTTTCAGACGACCCCGAAGGTCGTCTGAAAACCATCACCCAAGAAATCGGCGGATACGATTGGGAAGGATAGGGGAAGCGGTCATGTTTTGGTTCTGCCTTCAATCCATGTTCCGAAACAATCCATTCCCGATTTTCAGACGACCTCTATGTTTGAAGCAGATAAAACACCATTCCTT
This sequence comes from Neisseria sp. HMSC064E01, assembly GCF_001808875.1. Classification (NCBI taxonomy): domain Bacteria; kingdom Pseudomonadati; phylum Pseudomonadota; class Betaproteobacteria; order Neisseriales; family Neisseriaceae; genus Neisseria; species Neisseria sp. HMSC064E01. The sequence continues at coordinate 23,513 of NZ_KV794949.1, read as the reverse complement.
ACTCCATACTTCCGACTATAAAAAAGGTCGTCTGAAAACCTTAAATCAGGATTTTCAGACGACCTTTTATTTGACGGATAAGGATATTATCGAAGCCAAGTTTGTCAAAACGGTTTCAGACGACCTTCTTCAGTAGGGCAGACCCTTACACCTCTTCCGCTTTGCTGCGGATAATCAGAAGCGGCAGGTGGCTTTGGCGCATCACGGTTTCGGCGAAGCTGCCCATTAAGAGATGCATCAGACCGGTGCGGCCGTGTGTGCCGAGTACCAGCAGGTCGGCGCCGTTTTCATCGGCGTAATCGACCAAATCCTGTGCCATTTCGCGCGCGCCTTTGTTGGCGACCAGCAGGTGTTTGACGATGTTTTCCACGCCGTTTTCACGGGCGCTTTTTTCGGCGAAGTCCAAAACTTCGTTGCCTTGGGCGACGGCGGCGGCTTCATAGCTTTCGTGTTGCAGGAATTCGGGGGCAAGCGCCATGTATTCTGCAGGATTGGCGACGTGTACCAAAGTCAGGCGGGCGTTGTTGACGCTTGCCAACTCGGCGGCGTGTTTCAGGGCGTTGAGGGAAGTTTCGCTGCCGTCAACGGCTACAACCAGATGTTTGTACATAGTTCATTCTCCTTTTTGCGCCGCAGGCGGCACTTTGTTGGATGCGGTTGGGAAGGGTCCGATATGAAACGATTATAGACCCATTCGGGCTGCTGCAACAGTCCAGCTGCTTTCCAGTATAATATGCACCGGATTCCTCCGCAGCGTTTTGCGTTGATTTTCATTCATTTATTGACATATCACAAGGTTGGGTATGAACGACACTGTTTTTCTTCCTTCGCGCCGTTTCGGCGGTATTGCCAGACTCTACGGAGATGAAGCACTGGCGCGGTTTTCGCGCGCGCACGTCTGCGTGGTCGGCGTGGGCGGGGTAGGTTCTTGGGCGGTGGAGGCTTTGGCGCGGACGGGCATCGGTCGTTTGACCTTGATTGATTTGGACAACGTCGCCGAGTCCAATGTCAACCGCCAGCTTCATGCGCTGACCGATGATTTTGGCAAGGCTAAGGTGACGGCGTTGCGCGAACGCATTGCCCAAATCAATCCGCCATGCGAAGTGGAGGAAATCGAGGATTTTGTGACGGAAGACAATCTGGAAATGCTTTTCAGACGACCCTTCGACTTTGTGATCGACGCGATAGACCAAGTACGCGTCAAGGCAGCGATGGCGGCTTATTTTGTGCGGCACAAACAGCCGTTTATCCTCAGTGGCGGTGCGGGCGGACAGAAAAATCCGGCGTTGATTCAAACCGCCGATTTGAGCCGCGTTACCCACGACCCGCTGCTTGCCAACCTGCGCTACACCTTGCGCAAACGCTACGGTTTCAGCCGCGATACCAAAGAAAAAATGCGTGTGCCGTGTGTGTTCTCGACTGAAAACATTACGCCGCCGCAATCGGGCGAAGCATGTTCAACCGATGCTGCGCCGCAAGGGTTGTCCTGCGCGGGCTATGGCGCGAGTATGTTGGTAACGGCTTCGTTTGGTTTGTACTGCGCGCAGGCGGCGGTGGAACATATTGCGGGACGGAAATGAGATGAACCGATTTTTTAAAGCCTATTTTATCGCCAGCCTGATTTATGCGGTGTGGTTCGGCGTATTGATGTATGCCGTCGATCCGATGTTTGGCACAATGGGATGCGACATACAGTCGGGCGATTATTTGTGTTTTCAGGACGGCTATCCGCGGCCGTTTACCAATTTCCTTTATCCTTTCCTGTCCGTTCCGATATTCAGCCTTTTGCACGCTGCCATCATGAAGTGGCGCAAACGCTGCTCGGTCGGGATGATTTGGTTTTTGGTCGGCTGCGAGTGGCTGCTGCTATTGGCTTGGATAATTGCGATGCTGGCGCGCGATGGTTTTGTGTTTTTCCGCGATGCCGTTACGGTGCTGATCGGTTCGTTTTTCGCCGTTTTGCCGCTGCTGGGCATGGCGTTGGCGCAAACGCTTGCTATCGCCATCGCTTCTTTGAAAAGCCAACGTAAAAAAGGCTGATTTTTGTTTTGCCGCACTCGTTTTGGCGAAACCCGCTGCGTTTTCAGACGACCCCGTTATTGATTAACCACCCATCTAACCTAATAAGAAAAAGCTCCTCTAATCATGCCTTCAGAGCACCTTATCTCTTCCGCCGTGGCAATGTCGTCTGAACACACGGTCGCGTGGGTATTCGGTCAGCCCGTTACCGATTTGCCGCAGGATTTGTTTATTCCGCCCGATGCTTTGAAGGTTGTCTTGAGCAGCTTTCAAGGGCCGTTGGATTTGCTGCTTTACCTTATCCGCAAACAAAATATCGACGTTCTCGATATTCCGATGGTGAAGATTACCGAGCAATATCTGCACTATATTGCCCAAATGGAAGCATATCAGTTTGATTTGGCGGCGGAATATCTCTTGATGGCGGCAATGCTGATTGAAATCAAGTCGCGCCTGCTCCTGCCGCGTCCCGAAGAGGTCGAAGATGAAGAGGCGGATCCGCGTGCCGAGCTGGTGCGCCGCCTTTTGGCTTACGAACAGATGAAGCTGGCGGCGCAAGGTTTGGATGCATTGCCGCGCGCGGGACGGGATTTTGCTTGGGCGTATCTGCCGTTGGAAATCGCGGTCGAGGCGAAGCTGCCGGAGGTGTATGTTGCCGATTTGACGCAGGCGTGGCTGGGCATTTTGTCGCGGGCCAAACATACGCGCAGCCATGAAGTGATTCAGGAAACCATTTCCGTACGCGCGCAGATGACGGCGGTTTTACGTCGTCTGAACGAGAGCGGGATATGCAAATTCAGAGATTTGTTCAAACCGGAGCAGGGTGCGGCGTATGTGGTTGTCAATTTCATCGCGCTGTTGGAACTTGCCAAAGAAGGTTTGGTACGCATCGTCCAGCCGGACAGCTACGGCGAAATCGAAATCAGCCTGAAACAGGAAAATTTAGAACGCCCGGAAGCGGAAGAGGGCGTTTCAGACGACCCCTCCGACGACTTTGAAGGCGAAACGGCTTTATAAGCTTCAAGTTTGAACGTGAAGCAAAACAGAATGTCCCATCTACGGTAACCGACCGCGCAGGAATCACGCTTGGCAAACCCATACTCATTTTAATCAACACTTTTATAACCCAATAGGTAGATTTTATGAGCAGTAATGTTTCCCCGCTCAACCGTAAAGCCTCGCTGTGGGCGGTCGGTTTGATGTTGTTCGCTTTGTTTTTCGGTGCGGGCAATCTGATTTTCCCTGCTTATCTCGGACAACAGGCGGGGGAAAGCTGGCTTTCTGCGATGACGGGTTTCCTGTTGACCGGTGCGGGCTTGCCGCTCTTGGGCGTGATTGCCACCGGCTATTCAGGCTCACGTGACGTGCAGGCGCTGGCTTCAAGGGTTGCGCCTTGGTACGGCGTGGCGTTTGCCGTCGCGCTGTATCTGTCTATCGGGCCTTTGTTTGCCATGCCGCGTACGGCGACGGTGTCGTTTGAGATTGCCGTTGCGCCGTTTTTGAATGAAAGCCAGAAAACAGTCGGGCTGGCGGCGTTCAGCGTGGCGTTTTTCGGCGTGGCGTATTGGCTGTCGATGTCGCCGGGCAAACTGGTCGACCGTATCGGTAAAATTCTGACGCCCGTATTGCTTTTGACGATTGCCGTTTTGGTCGGCTATGCCGCGCTGAATCCGATGGGTGTTCCTGCGGCGGCACAAGGCGATTTTGTCCTTCGTCCGTTCATAAAAGGCATTTTGGAGGGCTACGGCACAATGGACGCACTCGCTTCGCTGGTGTTCTCCATTATCGTCATTGACGCCGTGCGCGCGATGGGCGTGGACAGCCGCTCCGAGCTGCTGCGGACAACCGCCGTTTCAGGCATCGTCGCTGCATCTTGTCTGGCATTGGTGTACCTCTTCATCGGCTATATGGGCGCGACCAGCGTGGCGGGCTTGGGACTTCAGGAAAACGGCGCGGAAGTGTTGTCGAAAACCGCGAATTTCTATTTCGGCGTACCCGGCAACATCCTTTTGGGCGTCATCGTCCTGCTCGCCTGCTTGAGTACCGCCGTCGGACTGATTACATCATGTTCCGAATATTTCAACCGCCTGTGTCCCGGCATTTCTTACAAAATGTTCGTCGTCATCAATACCCTCGTGTCTATGGCGTTGGCGAACAAAGGCCTGTCCTCCATCCTGACCTTCTCCATCCCGATGCTGATGCTGCTGTACCCGCTGACCATCGTCATCATCCTGCTGGTCTTCCTGCACAAACTGTTCGGCGGCAGCCGCATCGTCTATTTCTGCACCATGATGGCAACGCTGGCAGTCGGTTTGCTCGATGCCTATAAAGCCGCGTTCGGTTTCAGCGAAGAAGTCGCCGCCGACATCAACGGCGCACTGCCGCTCTACGATATCGGACTGGGCTGGCTGCTGCCCGCAACCGTTGGCTTTGTTTTAGGATGCGTCCTAAACGTCGCACTCAAGAAAAAAGCATAAGGCTTATCAATCAAAAAAGAGGTCGTCTGAAATTTCAGACGACCTCTTTTTTGTTGTTTTTCCAACTTATTCATACCAAAACGAAAATTTTTACTTGTACCGGATAATTTGTATGTTAGTATCCAAACACTAAATTGTTGACAATACAGCCCGATCCCGACTACCGGCTTTGCCGTGTATAGCCGCTTTCGGAGCGGATATAAAAAGTCGGACGGCGATTGCCGACAAAACCAAAAACAAGTCAACCAAAGGAGAAATTATGAACCACGACACATCATATTCCGGCATGCACAAGCCACCGTCGGACTTTGAAAGCCGTGAAGCGTATTTGGAACATGAGCTGCAAATCATGCAGCCTAAACGCTGGCGGCTCAATCTGCCGTTTCGAGATTACCGCTTCGAACCTGAAGACCTGATTCCTGCCGTGGCAGGAACGATTGGTAAGGTAGTGATGGTCAGCGCAGTGGCGGCGGCGTTTGCCGTGCCGTTGGGTCTGCCCGACACCTTTCTGCCGCAAAACGTCCGTTACGAGCTGCTGATTGCTTCAATCTTTATCATTCTGCTCTCCGGCCTTTTTCTCCCCACTTCCAACTTACCCGGTACGCACGGGCCGCTGATTCCGCTGATTCCCGTCGTCGTTGCAGCGGGCGGACATCCGCTGGCTTTCGGCTTGTTGATTGGTGTATTCGGCTTCTTGTTGGGCATTACCAAGGGCGGCAGCCTGATGGCGAAACTGACGAGCAACGGTGTATGCGGCGGGCTGCTGCTGTATCTGGGCTTCGTCGGCACGACCGGTCAGGTCAAGAAGCTCTTTGAATGGGCAGGCAGTTTCGACAAAAGCTACATTGCCTTTATCGTGATCATCGGCACCATCCTGCTTTATGCGCTGCTGGAACATTGGCGCAAGCGTTGGCTTGCCGTCCCATTGGGCTGCGTGCTGGCAGGCTTTACCGCCTATCTTTTGGGTGCGCCGTTTTCCTTCCAAACCGCTCCAGGCCTGCCGCCTATGAGTCCTGCCTACTGGTGGGGTGAAAATACCGGCTGGATGATGGGTCTGCCGACGATGGACAGCTTTTTGGTCGTATTCCCCTTTGCCGTACTCGCCGTCGCCATGTGGTCGCCTGATTTCTTAGGGCATCAAGTGTTCCAAAAAATCAGCTATCCCGAGCGATCCGAAAAAGCCTTGATGAATATTGACGACACCATGTTTACCTGTTCCGTCCGCCAAGTCGCAGGCTCGGTACTGGGCGGCGCGAACTTTACCTCTTCATGGGGAACCTACATCGTTCCCGCTTCCATTGCCAAACGCCCGATTCCCGCAGGCGCGATACTGACTGCCTTGTTCTGTATCATTGCATCCGTCTGGGGCTATCCTATGGATTTGGCGATTTGGCAGCCCGTATTGAGCGTTGCGCTGATTGTCGGCGTCTATGTCCCACTTTTGGAAGCAGGCATGGAAATGACGCGCAAGGGCAAAACCACCCAGTCTGCCGCCATCGTTGTCTTCTCTTCCGCACTGGTCAACCCTGTTTTCGGCTGGTCGCTGACCATGCTGTTGGATAACTTGGGCTTAATCGGATGTAAAGAACGCAGCGCGGAACTCGGGTTTATGGGTCGCGTCGTCGTACCTGGCGTCGGCTTTGTTATTCTCTGCGCAGCAATGGGCGCAGTCGGCATGCTGCCCGGTATTCCCGCCTTCCTCGAGCAGTTTAGAAATCTGCATTAACAAAGCAGCACCAGCGTTTCAGACGACCTTTTTAGAACTATAGTGGATTAAAATTGCAATGATACAGCGTTGCCAACGCCCTTATGTACTACCCGTACACGGCGGGCGTTGCCGCCTTGTCTCATTTTTATTTTAATCCACTATAAAGGTCGTCTGAAAACTGCAAATCTCAGATAAGTCGGATAATCGGTATTGGTTTGAAGTTTTAACATAAAAGGTCGTCTGAAAAACTAATTTTCAGACGACCTTTTATATTCAATCCTAGATAAGCCCATGAAGTCGCAGACGGTAATCGATTGACGCGAGAATCGTTTGCTATATGGTTGGTAGCCGTACTTCGGATGAGGGCTGCTTAATCAGAAACCACAAAATCCACCGTATGTGCTTCGCTGTAATCGGGAATTTCCAGCTTATTGATCATGCGGTGTATCACATCGTTCGGCACGGAATATTCGCGGTTACGGTTTTGCGACAGTAATTGCGTGTAAGGTACTTCCAAATAAATCAAGTGTACACGCGCGCCGTAGTCGGCGAACATCGGTAGCCATTTGCTGCGCAGGTCGCGGTTGAGGTTGGTGGCGTTGAAGACAAATGACGTGCGGGCGCGCAGGTATTCTTTTGCCTGCTCTTTACCCAAGCGCACGGCTTCGGCGGTGTGTTTCGGGTCGGCGGGGGCGAGTTTGCGCTCGCGGCGGATGTCGTCCAGCGACAGCATGGGCAGATGGGCAAGGTGTCGCCGGATATAGCTGTCTTTGCCGCTGCCCGCTATGGCGCACATCGCGTACACGTCAAAGGTTCGGTCGTCAAACGGCTGGTAATCGGGCATTTCGCTGCGGCCGTTGAGATAGAGATAGCGGCCGTAATCGCTGGCGAAATCGCGCGCTTTACCCCAGCAGCCGTTTTCTTCACACAACTCGCGGAACAGGTCGATGCGCAGCAGGATATCCTGTTGGTCGCGGCAGATGCGGCCCAGAATGTCGGCTTTGGCAAGCATGGCGAGGTGGGTGGTATTGACCTGCAAAGAAGCGGCAATGGAGGCGCGTTCCGGATTCGGTTTGTCGATTGCCCACAGCGGCAGCCCGTGCAGGCGCACAAGTTTGGCTATCGCTTCGCGCACGGCAAACGGCGCGGCAAGTTCGGTGTAAAGCAGGGTGCGTGCCGTATATTCGCCTTTTTTGGCATGGTGCGGCGACACAATCCGCTCTTTGCCGCCTTGGCTTTCGCGCTTGGTGGTGCTGCGTTTTTCTACATCGTGCAACATGGCGGCGGCAAACAAGATATGCTGCTCCTGCTCGCCGAGCGCTTGAAATTCGGGCAGTTGCAGCAGGGCTTCGCACACCATTTTGGTATGGATGAATACATCGCCTTCCGCGTGCCATTCAGGATCCTGCGGCACGTTTTTCATGTCGGCAAACCAGCTGAAACGGTGTTCCAAAGCTTGCCAGTCGGGGAGTTTGCCGGGTGTGTAGTGTGGGAATGTCCACATGGTGGTCTTTCTTATTATCGGATGGTTTGACTTCAGGCCATCTGAAACTGCCAGCTTTGCCAATGGTATTTATCATAATCGATAAGACGGGCGGGCTTCCAAGTTTTTGTCCAATGCACATCGGTTTTAACGTGTTTGGCGCGAACAAGTTTAAAGAGGTTGTCAAACTCGTTGGACTGTACGGGCAGGTTACCGTTGTTGGTGGCAAAATCAGCGGCATTGCGGATGACGAAGCCTTCGCTGCACGCCTCGCCTGTTTTCGGGTCGTAGCCGCCGAGTTTGCCTGCGGTTTGCACGCTGTCTGTCCAGCTTGCGCCCAAATTGGCGGTCAACCATTGCGCTAAGGCGGTGTCTTCGTAGGCGTATTTTTGGGTGAAGTCGGCAAGCGGCTGCACGATGGGAAGTTCGGGGACTGTGGGGAAATCAAACAGCTGGGCATAGAATTTGACTTCTTCCCACGACAGCCAATGTCCGCCGCGTCGGACGGCAAACAGGTAAAAATAGCTTTCCAACTGCGAATAGGCGATGGAATGGATACCGTACATGTTTTCGCCGAAAAGTTCGAGGTCTCCCAAGTCGTTTTTGATGTGCTGCCAGCGTTGCAGCAGCGGTTTGTCCCACGGATGCTGGGTAGGGGCGGCATGGCTGCGGGCATAGAGGCCGTGGGCGGAGAAGCAGTTGTTTTGTCCGTCCAGTTTTTCGGTCAATACCAATTGCGGCAGGGAGGCGAAATGCGTGAGGTAGCCGTGCGGCATAAAGCGGTCGTCTGAAGTTGTGCCCAAGCTGATGGGTGCGTGCAGGCTGCGGGCGTATTTTTGTGGTTCGGTATTCGCCGTCATGATTTGTCCTTGAAATTTATTTTTTGAGTTTTCTGATGGTTGCTGCGGCTGATTATATAGTGGATTAAATTTAAATCAGGACAAGGCGATGAAGCCGCAGATAGTACAGATAGTACGGAACCGATTCACTTGGTGCTTTAAGCACCTTAGAGAATCGTTCTCTTTGAGCTAAGGCGAGGCAACGCCGTACTGGTTTAAAGTTAATCCACTATATTTTTTTCTACTGTATCGCTTTGTTTAGACACCAAAAGCTGGTCGATTTTCAGATTTTCGGTGTCGATGATTTCAAATTTATAGCCCGCGTAAACCAAAAAATCGGTGCGTTTCGGGATTTTGCGCAGGGAATACATCATAAAGCCAGCGATGGTTTCGTAGTTTTCCGAATTGGGAAATTCCTCAATATCCAGCGCGCGCATTACGTCGGCGAGCGGGGTTGCACCGTCCACCAGCCAGGTATCTTCGGTGCGGCGGATGATTTGCGGCTCTTCTTCAGTATTGACCAGTTCGCCCATGACGATGCTCATCACGTCTTTCAACGTTACCACGCCGACCACCAGCGCGTATTCGTTCACCACCACGGCAAAGTCTTCGCCGGAAGTTTTGAAGGTTTCCAAGACATCGTAAAGCGACAGCGTGTCGGGGATGAACAAGGCTTTGCGCAACACGCGTTTATCGGTCAGGCGGACGTCTTTTTCTTTTAAAAACAATGTTAAGAGCGTGTGCGATTCGATATAACCGATGACGCGTTCCAAATCGCCGTCGCAGACCAAGAATTTGTTGTGCGGTTTTTCCGACATGATTGCCAACACGGTATCGCTGCCGTCGTTTTTATCGAAATAGGCGATGTATTCGCGCGTACTCATGGTGGAAGTCACCGTGCGCTCCTGCATGTCGAAAATATTTTCAATCAGGTAGTGTTCCTGCTGCTTCAATACGCCAGCTTGCGCGCCCGCATCGACGACGGCGTAAATGTCTTCAGAAGTCAGCTGCTCTTGGCGGACGGTGGAAATTTTGAAGAGTTTGAATATCGCGTTCGCCATTCCGTCGAAAATCCAGACGACGGGTTTCAGTATAAAAATCAGGAACATCATCGGACGCACGATGCGCACCGCCACTGCTTCGGGATGGGTCATCGCCATGCGCTTGGGCATCAAGTCGGCAATCAGGATGAAGCTGCCCGTAACCAGCGCGAACGTCAGCAGCGACGCGGCGGTACTGCCCCAACTGCCCGCGTTTGCCAACAAACCGCCGAAATAAGGGCGCACCGCCGCTTCGCCGACGATACCGGCGAGAATGGCAACGGCGTTCAAACCGATTTGGACGACGGTGATGAAACTGCCCGGCTGCTGCTGCATATTGAGCACATCCAGCGCGCGGGTGTCGCCGCCGTCTTTTGCCATCACTTGCAATTTGATTTTGCGCGCCGAGGCGAGCGCGAGTTCGGAACAGGAAACAAATGCGCTGATGACAATCAGCAGGCACAGTAATAATAAGGCTTCGAGAATATTCATGAAAAATGGTGTGTGTGGCAAACAGAAGACATTTTAACATTAAAGGTCGTCTGAAAAATTCAGACGACCTTTTGGTCAACCATACTTACCAATCGCGCGGGGCAACCAGTTCTTCGATGTCCGCATCTTCAAAGCCGTAGCTTTGGGCGATGTATTCCATATCGGTGGCAATCGTGTCTCTGGCAACGGTTTCGATTTCGCTGTCGTTTTCATCAAACTCTTCAGCCAATTCGTTGAAGCGTTCGGTGGCTGCGTGGGTCAGTTCGTATAGGGTGTCGAGATTTTCGGGCTGTTCGGTTTCGATTTGGCGGCATAGTTCAACTAGGATGTTTTCTCCTTTTTGCACGAGTTTGGGCGGGAAATAATCGTCGTCATACATGCCCTGCAAAAAGATATGGTTTGCCAATTTGGTATTGTTCAGTTGATGACGTGTAGTCATGATTTTCCTTTTCTATTTAGAAGATGGATTTTAAAAAGAGGTCGTCTGAAAGCGCAGCTTCAACGAAGTTAAAACGGTTTTGAGGTTTTCAGACGACCTCTGTGGCTTGTGGGCGACAGATTAGCTTTTTCCTTCAAATCTATGGCTTAACCTTTGGCGGTAAAGCGTTTGTTGATGCGCAGGCGTTCGCCGCGGCCGGCTTTTTTGATTTCCAGCCAGTCGGCGAAGATGGCGTGGATGAGGTGGCGTATGGTTTCAAAGCCGTATTGCTGCGGGTCGGTGCCTTGTGCGGCGAGTTGTTTCGATACGTCGCTCAAACGCGCCCAGCCTTGTTCGTCGGCGTGTGTGTCGACTGCCTGCTGTACAGCGGGGATAACGCGGGTTACGGGTAGTTTGCTGCTTTTGGCGGCAGGTTCAGGTTTGGCTGGTGTTGGTTGCACGCTATCTGCCGTTGGGCTTGGCGCGGTGTTTTCGCTCTTGGTCTGGTTGTTTTTTTTGCCGCGCGTTTTGCGTTTTTGCGCGGCGTTGGGGTCGTCTGAAACGGTTTCTTCTGCTTGATGCGTTGCCACAGGGTTTTCAGACGACCTCTCTGTTGGTTTGTCGGCGGATTTGCGGCGGCGGACTTGGAGTTGGTTGTTGTCGGTGCGGTGTTCGAAGATGTCGAAGGATTTGATGAGGTCGGAAAGTTTGCCGTAGCCGTACAGCCTTGAGTCGAAATCGGGATTGATTTTGCTGATGTAGCTGCCGATGGGGCCGAGGTTTGCCCAGCCGAGGTCGTCGGCGTTTTCGCGTACGGCGCGTTTGAGCAGGGACAGCGCGTCAGGGGCGGCGGCGGGGTTGTTTTTGCCGTTGTTTTTCTCTTTTTCTTGGCGTTGTTTTTCGGGACGGAAGATTTCGGTGTAGATGAATTTGTCGCAGGCTTTGCGGAAGGCTTCGGGCGTTTTCTTCTCGCCAAAACCGTACACGGTCAGCCCGCTTTCGCGCAGGCGGCTTGCCAGGCGGGTGAAGTCGGAATCGCTGGATACGATGCAGAAGCCGTCGAAATTGCCGCTGTACAGTAAGTCCATTGCGTCGATGACCAACGCCATATCAGTGGCGTTTTTGCCTTTGGTGTAGGCGAATTGTTGGACGGGGATGATGGCGTGGGGCAGGAGGGCGGCTTTCCATTTGGAAAGGCCGTGGCTCCAGTCGCCGTAGATGCGTTTGACGCTGGCGATGCCGTATTTGGCAACTTCTTCAAGCAGGCGGTCGATGATGTCGGCGGGGGCGTTGTCGGCGTCGATGAGGACGGCGAGTTTTTTGTTGGCCAATGTGGTCATGGGGACTCCGTGGTGTTCATGTCAGTCGAGGTCGTCTGAAAACCGGTTTTCAGACGACCTCGATTTTTAGAGCATATCTTGTATGGCGGCGCGTTCTTCTTCCAGCTCCGCCAGTGTCGCGGCGATGCGCTTGCGGCTGAATTCGTCCGACAAATCCAAGCCTTGGACGATGCGGTAGCTGCCTTCGTCGCAGACGACGGGGAAGCCGAAAACCAAACCTTCAGGAATGCCGTAAGAGCCGTCGGAGGGGACGCCCATCGTGATCCATTTGCCGCTGCTGCCGAGCAGCCAGTCGCGCAGGTGGTAGATGGCGGCGTTCGCGGCGGAGGCGGCGGACGACGAACCGCGCGCGGCGATGATGGCGGCACCGCGTCCGGCGATTTTCGGCATGAAGACTTCGGTGTTCCAATCGGGTTCGGTAATCATGTCTTGGACGGACTCGCCGTTGCTGGTGGCGTAGCGGTAGTCGGCGTACATGGTCGGGCTGTGGTTGCCCCAGACACACATTTGCTCGATGGAAGGAATCGGGCGGTTGATTTTCTCGGCGACTTGGCTGACGGCGCGGTGGTGGTCGAGACGCATCAGCGCGGTGAAGTTTTCCGGCGGGATGTCGGGCGCCGATTTCATGGCGATGTAGGCGTTTGTGTTGGCGGGGTTGCCGACGACGAGGACTTTAACGTTGCGGTTTGCAACTTTGTTCAACGCCGCGCCTTGTACTTTGAAAATTTCAGCGTTGGCATGCAGCAGGTCTGCGCGCTCCATGCCTTGCGTACGCGGGCGCGCACCGATCAAGAGGGCGATGTCGGCATCTTTGAAGGCGACTTCGGGGTCGTCTGTGGCGAAGATGTCGTCAAGGAGCGGGAAAGCGCAATCCTGCATTTCCATGATCACACCACGCAAAGCCTGCTGTGCCTGAGGCAGGTCGAGCAGTTGCAGGATAACGGGCTGGTCGCGTCCGAGCATAATGCCGCCGGCGATACGGAACAGGGTTGCGTAGGCAATTTGGCCTGCGGCGCCGGTAACGGCGATGCGGACGGGGGGCTTAAGCGTCATATTTTTCCTTTTGAAGTCGTTGTTTTACTTGATTTACGAATTATAACAGCATTGAGTAGTTGAGAATGAAAAGGTCGTCTGAAACTGGGAATAGGTTTTCAGACGACCTTTCATGTTGCTGTCTGTCAATTTTCCGCATCGCGGCAGATTTCGATGGCTTCCTGAAGGCTGGAAACGCCGAAGATTTTTAGATTCGGAAACTCTTTTTCGTTGCGCGGCATATTGGCTTTGGGGACGATGGCACGTTTGAAACCGAGCTTTTCCGCTTCTTTGAGCCGTTCTTGTCCGCGTGCGACGGGGCGGACTTCGCCGCTCAAACCGATTTCGCCGAATGCGACCATTTTTTCGGGCAGCGGGCGGTTGCGGAAGCTGGAGAGCATGGCGAGGATGACGGCGAGGTCGGCAGCGGGTTCGCCGATTTTGACGCCGCCGACGGCGTTGAGGAACACGTCTTGGTCGAAGCAGGCGATGCCGCCGTGGCGGTTGAGGACGGCGAGCAGCATGGCGAGGCGGTTTTGTTCGAGGCCGACGGTGAGGCGTTTGGGGGTGAAGCCGTGCGCGTCATCGACCAATGCCTGAATTTCGACCAGAAGCGGGCGGCTGCCTTCCTGCGTGACCAAAACGCACGAGCCGGGCGTGTCGTCGCGGTAGCTGGCAAGGAAGATGGCGGACGGGTTGGACACGCCTTTCAAACCGTTTTCGGTCATGGCGAACACGCCCAGTTCGTTTGCCGCGCCGAAGCGGTTTTTGATGGCGCGTATCATGCGGTAGTTTGAATGCTGGTCGCCCTCGAAATACAGCACGGTATCGACCATGTGTTCCAGCACGCGCGGGCCGGCAATCGCGCCGTCTTTGGTAACGTGTCCGACCAGTATCATGGCGATGCCCATTTGTTTCGCCATGCGCGTCAGTTGGGCGGCGCATTCGCGTACCTGCGATACGGAGCCGGGGGCGGAGGTGATTTGGTCGGAATACATGGTTTGGATGGAGTCGATGACGACAACTTCGGGCTGATGCTGTTTCAAGGCCGTCTGAATCGCTTCCATGCGGATTTCGGCAAGCAGGTTCACGCCTTCGGTGGGCAGTTCCAAACGTTGCGCGCGCAGGGCGACCTGTTGGGCGGATTCTTCGCCGGAAACGTACAGCACTTTACGGCTTTGCGCCATTTTGGCGATGGTTTGCAACAGCAGCGTGGATTTGCCGATGCCGGGATCGCCGCCGAGCAGGATAACCGCGCCATCGACCAAGCCACCGCCCAATACGCGGTCGAGTTCGCCCATGCCGGTCGGATTGCGCGGCACTTCGGTAGCTGTAACGGTGGAGAGGGATTGGACGGTCGAGGTATCCGCCGCCCAAGATTGGAAGCGGGCGTTTTTCGGTTCGGGTGCGGCCAGGCTTTCCTGAAGCGTGTTCCACTCGCCGCAATGCGGGCATTTGCCCTGCCATTTCGGGGAGGTGCCGCCGCATTCGGTGCATTGGTAGATGGTTTTGGGGGCTTTTGCCATGATGTTTTCCCTATGGGTTTTTTGAAGTGTGAAAAGGTCGTCTGAAAACTGATATCGTTTTCAGACGACCTTTTTTCAAGGATTCGGACTGAGCTTATTTGCCTTCGTCTTTACCGTCTTTCTTGTCTTTTTTCGGGGTCGGTTTTTTCGCCGCCAAACCTAAAGACTTCTGCCATTCGGCTGGATTTTTCACCAAATCCAAGGCTTTGCGGAGTTGGTCATCTTTGGCAGGATTAGGAATGCGACGGCTGGAGATGTCTTCGTCTTTTTCTTTGTCCTTGCCTTTTTTGGACTTGGCGTTTTCATCAGCTTTGGCAGCTTCGTTTGAATCAGGCGTGCTGATTTCGTTGCTGCTGTTGACGTCTTCACCGCCGAGCGGGTTGCCGATGTGTCCGGCGAGGTCGGCTTCGCGGCTTTCAAAGGCACGGTCTTTGTCTTTGACTTCGACATCGGGAACAATGCCTTGCGCTTGAATCGAGCGGTCGTTCGGCGTGTAATACAGCGCGGTGGTCAGTTTGACCGCGCTGCCGTTGGACAGCGGAATCAGGGTTTGAACCGAGCCTTTGCCGAAACTTTGCGTACCGACGACGACAGCGCGTTTGTGGTCTTGCAGCGCGCCAGCAACGATTTCAGAAGCGGAAGCGGAGCCTGAGTTAATCAACACGGTCATCGGGATAGTTTTCAACTCGGCAGGCAAATCTGCCAGAGGGTCTTTGCCGCTCGTGCGGATGTAGTCTTCGGGACGGGCTTTCAACACCATGCCTTCTTTGCCGTCGCGTCCTTTGGTGCTGACGACTTTTGCATCTGCGGGCAAGAAGGCGGCGGATACGCCGACTGCGCCGTCAAGCAGACCGCCTGGGTCGTCGCGCAGGTCGAGGATAAGGCCTTTGAGCGGCGCGCCTTTGTTGGCTTTAATCAGGGCTTTGGCGGCTTCGTTGATGCCTGCTACGGTGCGCTCTTGGAATTGGGATACGCGGATGTAGCCGTAGTTCGGCTCAAGCAGGTGGTGGCGGACGCTTTTGACTTTGATGATGGCGCGGGTCAGGTTGACGACGATGGGTTTGTCCACGTTTTTGCGCGAAAGGGTCAGGGTAATTTTAGTACCCGGTTTGCCGCGCATTTTTTTGACGGCTTCGCTGGTGGTCAGGCCGCGTGTGGAAACGTTGTCGATTTTGGCAATGAAGTCGCCGCTTTTCACGCCTGCGCGCTCGGCGGGCGTATCTTCAATCGGGGCGATGACTTTGATGAAGCCGTCTTCTTGACCGATTTCCATACCCAAGCCGCCGAATTCGCCGCTGGTGGATTCTTTCATGTCGGCATAGCCTTTTTTATCCATATACTCGGAATGCGGATCGAGGTCGGATACCATGCCTTTCATCGCGCCTTCAAAGAGGTCGGCGTCGGATTTGTCTTGGTAATAATTGGCTTTAATCTGTCCGTAAACTTCCGCCATGTTGCGGATGGATTGTACGGGCAGGGTTTCGTTGTCTTTTTTGTCTTTTTCGGCGGCAAAGCTTTGAACGCTCAAGCTGAGGGCGACACCGCTGAATGCGCCGAGTGTGTAGAGTGCGACTTTTTTCAAAGTGGATGTTGACATTATAAATAGCTTTCTTTTTGTCTTATTTCATTTCAGACCGTAATGACTGTGAAACGGGATAGGGAAACATTGCTTCAGACGACCTGAATTTACGTCCGCAAAACTGTATGCGATTTACGCTTGATAAACAATAGGATTAGCGTAAAAAATATCTGCGCGGGTGTAAAAGCTTTTGAATATATGGTCGTTGGTGCGGTTGTTAAATTTCAGACGACCCTGTGGTGCGGAAAGAGGTCGTCTGAAAATGTCAAACTGGTTTGCAGGTCAGCTTATCCAGGAGAGCGGATTCATTGTCTGCCCGTTGTAGCGGACTTCCAAATACAAACCTTCCATGCCCGAAGGCAGGGTGCCGCTGACGCCCAGACGGCTGCCTGCGGCCACGGCGTAGCCTTTGGCGACTTCGATTTCGCTCAAGCCTGAATAAATGCTGATATAGCCGTCGCCGTGATCGATGACGATGACTTTGCCGAAACCTTCCAATTCATCGGCGTAGGTAACCGTACCGGCGGCGATGCTGCTGACGGTTGACGGAGTTGTTTGGTAGAACACGCCTTTCCAAACTTCACCGTCGCCGCGGTCTTGTCCGAAGAGTCCGGCAAGCGTGCCGCTGACCGGTTTTTTCAGACGACCCTGCATACGGCTGAAGCTGTTGGCATTGCTGATTCTGACGTAGGAAGGCGCACGGATGTTCATGTCTTCGGCGGTCAGGTTGGACATGGCGGCGCGTTCGTCGGCGGCTTTTTGCGCGGCTGCGGCTCTGTCTTTGCGCGCTTTTTCGGCGGCGGCAAGACGGGCTTCGGCGGCTTTTTTACGCGCTTCGGCTTCTTGGCGGCGTTGCTCGGCTTTACGCTTGTCCAAGTCTTTCAATAAGTTGTTCAGGCGTTGTTCGTTTTCTTTGTGGTTGATTTTTTTCTGCGCATCTTTTGCCATTTGCGCATTTTGGCGGCGGCTTTCCGCTTGTTCGGCGGTATTGGTTACACCGTGTCGGCGCAGCGAGGATTGGACGTTCACCTGAAGTTTTTTCAAGTATGCCAGCTCGTTGTTGATTTTTTGCTCTTGCGCTGCCAGCTCTTTTTGCTGCTTCTCAAGATCTTTGATGACTTGCTCGTTGGCAGTGTTGATATAGCGGGTGTAACGCAGGAAGCGGGTTTTCTGACCCGGCTCGGCATTTTTCAGGAACAGGGCGACGGCGTTGGGTTGGCTGTTTTTATAATTGCCCGAAACAAAACGGGAAATTTGCGCGCGCGTGTTGGAAACCTGAGTTTTCAGGTGGTTCAAATCAGCATTGAGCTTTTGGAACTTGTCCCATGCGTCGCGCTGCTGGCGGTTGATGGCAGACAGGTTGATACGGCTTTGCTGCAACTGTTTCAACGTGGTGTTGACGTGAATGATGAAACCTTCGTTGCGGCTGCGCAGCGATTTTTTGCTTTCCAAATCGTTGGCGGCGGCGGTTACCGCGGCTTTGAAGTCGTCTGAATCGGCGGCAGCGGTTTTCTTATCGGCTTTGTCCGCTTTTTTCTCGACGGCTTTTCTGTCCTGTTTTGCCGCTGCTTCGTCTTTTTTAGGCAACTCGGCAGCTTCTTTTTTTGCCTTTACATTATTTTTGGCTGCGGGTTTGTCTGCTGCTTTGTCCTTGCCTTTTACAGGCTCGTTTTTTGCGGGGACGGCTTTGCCTACCTTCTCTTCTGCTTTGGCTTCGCCTTTTTTGGTTTTATCGGCTTTATCTTGTTTTTTGGCTTCTTTGTCGTTTTTGCGTTCTGTAGTGCGCTCGTTTTTCGCCGCTTCGGCAGTTTCCTTTTTGCTTTTGGCTACGGGCTTGTCGTCTGCCTTGTCCCTAGCGTTTTTGGCGGCAGGCTTTGCTTTGTCTTTGACTGCTTCTTTCTTAGCAGGTTCGACAGTGTCCTTTTTGGCTTTGACGCTTTTTTTGACAGGCGCAGCCTTCTCTTTGGGCACGTCTTTGGCGGCGAAAGAGGGAGAAGCGAAACCGATGAGCAGGGCGAGTAAAAGAGGTTTGTAACGCATGATTGGATTCTGGATCGTTAAAATAAAGGCAATAGGCGGAATTATATAGTCAGCGGGGGCGTCTGAAAATATTGTTCAGGCAATTAAAACGGCGGTCATGCTGTGTTGTTTGTCATGTTTGTTGCAATGTTGACAAGCTGCGCAGCAATGTTTGGCTACATATTATTAATGGACTGCCCCGTTTATTTTTGTTGTAAAACCGACGGCACGAATCGGGCGATGGTATCTCGTAGGACGATGAGTTTGCCGTGGAAGAAATGGGAAGAACCGGCGATAGTGATGACCGGCAGACCTTGCGGCTCCGCCCATGTCCAAGCCTTGCTGATTTCAACGACTTCGTCCTCCGCGCCATGAATCATCAGTGTTTTGAATACATCGGGAACGGAGGCAGGCTCAGGGCGGTCGGTGTAGTGGTGTACTGCCGCGCCGATGAGCAGCAGTAAATCCGGCTCGCGCTCTTGGGCGGCGAAGGTGGCGACATAGCCGCCAAAGGAGAAGCCCGACAATGCGAACTGTTCGGCTTCGGGATGTTGCGCGCGGGCGTAGTCGATGACGGCGATGCAGTCTTGCGTTTCGCCGCGTCCGTAGTCGTGAACGCCTTCGCTGTTGCCCACACCGCGCAGGTTTGGCAGGTAACAGTGAAAACCGAGCTGAGATAAGGCTTTGGCGGCGGTTTGAATGACTTTGTTGGTGTTCGTGCCGCCTTGCAGTGGGTTGGGGTGGTTGATGACTGCCACGCCGCGCGCGGGCGTTTGCGCGGCAGGTAGGAAAATGGTTTCAAGCAGGCCGGCAGGGCCGGATATTTGGATGATGTCAGGTTTCAACATGGGTTTTCCTTTATTTTTTGTGTGTGCTGTGAGGGGGATTTATTGCTTTATCAGGTATTGCCGTCGTCCAATCTGTATTTGGGTTTTCAGACGACCTGTTCATCTCATAGATAAAAATGTTTGCCGTTGTTCGGGTTGCTTGCTTTCAAATCGTTCAACATCCGTTTGAAATCCAAGCCGTATTGTTCGCTTAATTTTTCCGCGCGTTTTTTCAGTTTGTCGAGGTTTTGCTCTTTCGGGCTGCTTTGGAATGCCATCACCGCCATATTGCCGTGGCTTTCGGCGGGCAGTTCCAACACACGGCCTTCGAAGACGTTGAGCAGGCGTTCGACGAAGCGTTGGTAGCGTTTGTCGCCGCTCCACCAGTTGGTCACGAATACGCCGTTGGGCGAGAGGGCGTGGCGGCAGTCTTGGAAGAAGGGTTCTTCCACCAGCGCGTCGATGATTTGTTCGCCGTCAAAGCCGTCCACCAAAATCACGTCGGTATTGTGGCGGAACACTTTGATGTATTCCGCGCCGTCCGCTTCGACGATTTCGAAGTTTTCCCCTTCAAACGGCAACTCGAACAGGCTGCGCGCTACGGCGATGACCTGCGGGTTGATGTCCACGGCGGTTTGCTTGGTGTCGGGCAAGTAGCTGTCTATCCAGCGCGCGAACGAGCCGCCGCCCAAGCCGATTTGGGTGATGTGTTTCGGCGTTTCTTCCGCAAACAGAAGCCAGCCCATCATTGCGCGGCTGTACGACAAAACCAGTTCGGCGGGATGGTCGAGGTTCATCGAGCTTTGGATGGTGTCGCTGCCCAGATGCAACGAGCGGATGTTGCCTTCTTCTGAAATGCCGACTTCGGGCAGGTCGGACTTGGCGGGGCGCAGGCGGCGGTAGGGGTGTCGTGGCATGGTGTAGGACGGATGGAGGGGAAAGGGGTATATTTTATCAGAGTGTCGTCTGAAATGCTTTTTGTGCTTATGTTTTTCAGACGACCTTGTGCGGATATGTCTGAGCGGTTTAGTTTATATATGGGGTAATCATTACGCCTGAAATAAATTTCTTTTTAAATCAGATATTTTTTATAAAAATTTACTTTGTTGGCAACAATCTCTTGCCAAACGGGGCAGTTAACGGCATAATTCGGCTTCTTTGCCGGTATAGCTCAGTTGGTAGAGCACCTGACTTGTAATCAGGGGGTCCCGAGTTCGACTCTTGGTGCCGGCACCAGTTTATCACTGAAAGTGCCGCAAGGTATTTCAGTAAGCCGGTATAGCTCAGTTGGTAGAGCACCTGAC
>NZ_KV794949.1:0-3310 GCF_001808875.1 Neisseria sp. HMSC064E01 | reverse complement strand
GGTCCCGAGTTCGACTCTTGGTGCCGGCACCAATCAAACAGCTCGATTGTCAAAGCAGTCGGGCTGTTTTGCGTCTGCCGTTTGGGCGGATGGTGACAGGGCGGCGGGCATTTCACTATAATAGCCCGTTTTAATCTAAAAGGTCGTCTGAAAAAGGCGGAATACATTCCAATGATTACTGTGAACACACTGCAAAAGATGAAGGCAGAAGGCGAAAAAATCGCCATGCTGACCGCCTATGAATCCAGCTTTGCCGCGTTAATGGACCATGCCGGCGTCGATGTTTTGCTGGTGGGCGATTCCTTGGGCATGACCGTGCAGGGACGCAAATCCACGCTGCCCGTCAGCTTGCGCGATATGTGTTATCACACTGAAAACGTCGCGCGCGGTACGGAAAACGCGATGATTGTCAGCGACTTGCCTTTTGGTGCGTATCAGCAGAGTAAAGAACAGGCGTTTGCCGCCGCTGCCGAACTGATGGCGGCAGGCGCGCATATGATCAAACTCGAAGGCGGCGTTTGGATGACGGAAACCACCGAATTCCTGCAAATGCGCGGCATTCCCGTCTGCGCCCATATCGGCTTGACCCCGCAGTCTGTGTTTGCGTTTGGCGGATATAAAGTGCAAGGGCGGGGCGATAAGGCGGAAGCCTTGTTAGCAGATGCGAAAGCACACGACCAAGCGGGCGCAGCCATCGTATTGATGGAATGCGTACCGGCAGAGTTAGCGAAAAAAGTAACCGAAACCGTCTCTTGCCCGACCATTGGCATCGGTGCGGGCGTGGATTGCGACGGACAAGTTTTGGTTATGCACGATATGCTCGGTATTTTCCCGGGTAAAACCGCTAAATTCGTCAAAAACTTCATGCAGGGCAAAGACAGCGTCCAAGCCGCCGTTGAAGCCTATGTCCATGAAGTCAAAGCCAAAACCTTCCCCGCTGCGGAACATTCGTTTGCTTGATGCTTATAACTATAGTGGATTAAATTTAAATCAGGACAAGGCGACGAAGCCGCAGACAGTACAAATAGTACGGCAAGGCGAGGCAACGCCGTACTGGTTTAAAGTTAATCCACTATAAAAAAGATACTACTTTGCTTGACAATATCATCTTTACATTTAATTTACAAATCGTTGATTTGCATAATATTTAAATTGAGTGATATTTGCACACAACGATGTCACGGCGTTTCATTTTTTGAAATGCCGTGATTTTTTTGGGTTCGGTCACGCCGCTTTGTAGCGGGTCGGGTCGTAGTCTTCGCCTTTTTTGTGGACGTGGTAGGCGATGACGGCAAGTTTGCGCATAATGGCGGCAATAATGACCTTTTTGGGTTTGTTCTTGGCTTCAAGGCGGGCGATGAAGTCGGGGAATGCCTTTATCCGATAGGCGACCATCGCGGGCATGAAGAGCATGGCGCGTAGTCTTCGGTTGCCGTATCTTGTCAGGCTCGGTTTGCCCCTTACTGATGTGCCTGAATCTTTGATTTGGGGTGTCAGCCCTGCGAATGCTGCAAACTTGTTTGATGTTGGGAAATCCGTGCCTGAAAGGTAGTTCAGCAGCATGACGGCGGTCAGCCTGCCGATGGCGGGTATTGTGGCCAGTCTGTCGGTTTGGTCTTTCAATGCGGATTGCTTCGTGAGTTTCTCCAGTTCTTTTTTGACTGCCTTTATTTGTCGCTGCAAATGCTTGATGTTGCTTTGGCAGATTTTGACGACAAAGGTGTCTTTGGCGGCTTCGAGTCTGTTTTTTTGGGCGGTGCTGTCTGCGGTCAGCTGGGCATAGAGAGCGGAGAGCCGTTTGAGTTTGTAGCCGTCGTTTATAACTGGTTTTCGGATCACGAGGTCTTGGGCTTTGGCTGTCTGACAGTATTCGGCTATCAGTTTTGCGTCTTGTTTGTCTGTTTTGGTTCGGGTAAACCTGCTTTCGGCGTATTTGCTGATTTTCAGCGGGTTGACGACTGATACTTTGTACAGGCTGCCTATGTAGTCGGCGATGCCTTCGTAGTAGTTGCCCGTGGCTTCCATGCAGATATGCGCGTCAGTACAGCCTAATTCTGTCAGCCAGCCTTTGAACTGCTCAAAGCCTTTGCTGTCGTTATCAAACTTGGCAGACTTTTCGATACCGCCAATGATGGCGGTTGCGTCAAATGTGGTCTTTGATATGTCAAGTCCTACGGCGTTTCGCATAGATTACCCTTACTTATTCAGAATCTTGGTTCTTTGATACTACTCAATTTCACAAACAATAAAGCCGTCCGCCTAATCTTTTTTACAGCCTTTGGGCTTGGTCGTTGTCAGGCTGGACGGCTTCGGCATAGGGTAGCTAATCCTTTGCCGAGTTTCAGTATAGCATTAAGTTTGCCTTCGGCGACCCTCCGGGGGCGTTCGCCACGTGGCAGGCGGGCAGGAAATAAAACCCTTCCTGCCCACCTACCGCAAGCGTGATTTTGTGCTTTAAAGAGTAAAGGGGGTATTCATAAAGATTGGGCAAAAAACACGCCCAATCTTTACAAAACTTCCCCCTTGACTCTTTAAATCCCAATTCCTTAAAAACAAAGGTCGTCTGGATTTCAGACGACCTTTTTTCATTTTACAGATTGAGCTAAATATACGGTTGCGGCAGCACCTATCAACGATACTATAAACATCGGCAGGACGAAATATTTAAAAAATCCGCGCCAGCCTTTGCGCTCGTATGACGTTGCCGCCCATACGCCTAAAAAAAACGCTAATCCCGCATTCATCAATTTACCTTTCCGCCCACATTCGTCAGGGCTTTATCATTGTATCCGTCATACATCAAATTTTGCGGTGTCTGACCGCCCATTGTCAATACCTGCGGAGCGTCGGGAGTGTATGCGGTCTGCGTCGGTTTTGCAGCTTCTGCCGTCTGCGTTTTGTATGGATTAAACGGTAAGCCGTCTTTGACGTAGTTCAGACAGGTTTGTTTGCCGATGTCTTTAATCTTGGTGCCTTGGTCAGTGTAGCAGGTGCAGCGATTCTCTGCTTTGATACAGGCGACTGGATATGGCATTACCTTTACGGCTTTGTTCATGCCGTCGTACATAGGAGCAGTTTCAGGACGCTCTGCGATACGGGGCTTATAGTCTTCTTCGCTCAAATGTGGTTTCTTTGGTTCTTCGGGTTTTGTTTCGGCTTTGGGATACTGTCCGTTTGATACAGGCTCACTTGCCGATACGGCTGAAGGCTGCGTTTGTGCTTGTACGGTTTGGGTCGTACTTTCCGTCTTCGCCTGTTCTTCTTCGCCAGAGAATTTTCCCCAAAATCCAGTAAACGACCAAACGCCATA
>NZ_KV794948.1:0-260 GCF_001808875.1 Neisseria sp. HMSC064E01 | reverse complement strand
ACGTTGGTTGGGGCGGTGTAGGAAACGCTGCTGTAAATGGTATCGGTCCCTTCAAACCATCCTTCAGTAACGGTATCGTTCACATTGTCTACATAGTAAATGTCATCCCCATATCCACCGCTCATGCTGTCTGCACCGCTGCCACCATCTAAAGTGTCGTTGCCGTATCCGCCATCGAGCAGGTCGTTTCCTTCGCCTCCTTGTAGAACGTCATTTCCACTACCTCCGTAAAGATAGTCGCGATCATCGCCGCCCATCAG
>NZ_KV794947.1:0-212 GCF_001808875.1 Neisseria sp. HMSC064E01 | reverse complement strand
GTCGTCTTCGGCGACAGTCCCGAACACTACTTCCGCGACCAAAGCCTACCCGTTTCCTACCGTCCCCATGCCGGACTGGAAAGCGTCGGTACCGAAGCACTGTTCAACTTAAGCATCCGTCACAATCCCATCGTCGAAGGCATACGCAGTGCCGACTACAACTACCGCACTGCCGATACCGACCTCTTTGCCGAAACCGACAACAAACAATC
>NZ_KV794946.1:121071-122275 GCF_001808875.1 Neisseria sp. HMSC064E01 | reverse complement strand
GTTTTTTCAGTGGCGGCGAGTTGTTCGTTCAGCTGGGCGACGTTGACGGCGTCGGTGGCTTTTACGCCTTTGGCTACGTTGCTGATAGCTTTATTGCCCGCGTCGATGCCGTCGGCAGTGATGTTCACATCGCCTGCTTTCAGACCGTCTTTGCTCAGAGCCACTTTGTCGCCGACTTTGACGCCGTCGTTGTTCACAACGGTCTCGCCTGCGGTCAGGCTGTCAGCCTTCAAGTCTTTTGCGGTAGAAACTTTGTAAACGTTAGAACCGCCTGTTTTGTCGGTTTCAACGACGATGTTGTTGTTGCCGCTTTCCACACGACCTGAATTGGCTTTCAACTGAGCAACGTTGACGGCATCGGTATCTGCCTCGCCTGCGGCGACGTTGGAGATTTTATTGCCGCCGTTGTTCAAACCGTCTTTGGTCAGGCTGACAGGGTTGCCTGCTTTGCCATTGCCCACAGTCAATCCATTGTCGGACAGGACGCTGTCGCCAACAGTTACTTTGTTGAAGGATACGTCGTCTGAAGTCGCTACGGTGATGTTCTTACCGTCGCGGCTGACTTTGACGTTTTTGCCTTCTTTGAAGGTCACGGTGTCGCCTGCGCCGATTTTTTCAGACGAGGTTTCGTCGTTGGCGTTCAGGTTCCAACCTTTTTCGGCAGTTTCTTTAACTAAGGCAATCGCGTCGTGAACATTGTCTTTGCCTGTACCGCCGATATCGGTGAAGTTGACGTTGCCGTTGTTGTTGGCCGCGTTACCGCCGAGGATTTTCGCCAGGTTGGCTTGGGTAGCGTTCAACTGCTCTTCAGTCGCAGCTTGACCTTTGGTAGCGAAATCCGCACCGCCCAAGGCTTTGTTGCTCAGACCGCTGACAGTACCGTTTACGCCGTCGATGCTGACGGGTTTGCCACTGTCTTGTCCGATTTTGACGGTATCGGCAAGTTTCAGTTGTACGCCGCCTTCAACGGTTTCGCTGACAATGTTGCTGTCGCCTTTGATGTTGACAGTGTCGCCCAGAGCGTATTTGTTGCTGCCGCTCGTACCGCCGATATTGATGCCTTTGGCAATATTACCAGCGTTGGTATCGGCTTTCTGATCAACTTTATACAGTTGCGCTCCGTTAACAGCATCGGTGCTGTCAGCAGTAAGTGTGCCTTCGGCAACCTTAGTAATCTTGTTGCCGCCGTTGTTCAGACCGTCTT
>NZ_KV794946.1:112552-120971 GCF_001808875.1 Neisseria sp. HMSC064E01 | reverse complement strand
GTTGTTCAGACCGTCTTTGGTCAGGCTGACGGCCTCTTTGCCGCTGCTTGGCACCGGAGTCAGGGTGATGCCGTTTGCTGTGGTTTCGGCAATATTGCCGTCTTTGTCAGCCACTGAAACATTGCCGCCGTTGATGGTGGTCACGTTGCCGTCGGTTTCAAAGTGTGCGCTGTTCAAACCTTGCAACTCTTTGGCGAGTTTGACGTTGAGCGTACCGTTGGCGTCGTCTGAAACCACGCCGATGTTGTTGTCAGACAGTTTCGCTGCGTCTGCACCGCCTTTAACCAAGACTTGGTTGCCGAGTTTGCGCTCGAAATTCTTATCTGCGTTGTCGCCGCCGAAAGTCAGACCTTTTTGCAGCTCGGTACCAATGTTGTCCAACGCGCCTTGTACGGTGTTGACAGGTGCAGCCTGCGTACCGTCGGTTTTGGTTACGACCAGATTCGGTACTTCAACCGCGCCGGTATTTGGATTGACGGTTGCGCCCAATGCGGTTGCCAACGGAGTGAGCTGGCTGACGTTGACGGCGTCGGTATTGTTCACACCGGCAGCGATGTCGGTTGCTTTCTTACCGCCGTTAGACAGACCTTCGGTTGTCAGTTTGACAGGGTTTGCCGCTGTACCAACGGTCACGCCGTCTGCAGAAACGATGGTTTTGCCGCCTGCTGCGTCAACAAATTCAGACGAGGTCAGACCTTTCAACTCTTTTGCCAGCTTGACGTTGAGTGTGCCATTGGCGTCGTCTGAAACCACGCCGATGTTGTTACTGTCGGACAGTTTGGTTGCATCGGCTTCGCCGCCTTTAACGGCAACAGTGCTGCCCAATTGGCGGGTTGAAGGCGTACCGCTGTCACCTGCAAAAGTCAAAGGCGCACGAACGGCATTGCTCAAGGCAGTCAATGCATCGCCGACATTGTTGTAGTCAGCTACGCCTGAAGTCGCGGGGCTGCCGGAAATCACAGAGTATTTCGGCGCGGCGATTTCACCGGTTGCGCTGTTGACGGAAGTACCCAAAGCTTTGGCAACTTTGTCCAGTTGGGATACGTTTACCGCATCATTTTGTCCCTTACCTGCAGCAACGTTGCCAACTTGGGTCGGAACGGTAGTTTGCGGATCGGTCGGATTCAGCGCGGCAATGGTTACGTTACCGTTGTAGGTTTGGCTTGGATCTTCCGCGTAAACGAAGGAAATCTGCCTTGTGCCTGACGAAGCATCCACAGTACGTTTCAAGATTTTGCCATTTTCATCAACATAAGCAAACGGAGCTTCATTGGTAACTGCCGTCAAGGTAGTAACGTGAACGTTATTGATGGCATCGGTCAACTGGCTCAAGTTAACCGCGTCGGTCGGCTGTTCGCCCTTGCCCAGATTGGTAATCTTGGTGTTGGACATATCCAACCCGTCTCTAGCGGTAATTTTGCCGGCGAACTCGGGCGCATCGGCAGTATTGATGCTGACGGTAGATTCGTTTTGGTTCAGCACGATATTTTTACCCGCTTCCAACGTGATGGTCGAACCGTTGGTAATTTCTTTCAACGAGTGGTTGTAGGCTTCACCGTTGGTACCGCTGGTTTTAGCCGTATTCAGCTTGAACGACTTGTAAGAGGCGTTGTTGATGGCGGAAATCGCGCCTTCAATGGTGGATGCGCCCGTACCGCCGATGTTGGACATCGTGATGGTGCCGTCATTCGCAATGGCTGCATTGCCACCCAATACACCGACTGCGCTCTTACCGATTTTGTTCATGACGTTTTGAGTCGCATAAAGCTGGCTGCCGTTTACTGCGTCGGTGCTGCTGTCGCTGATGCGGCCTGCGGCGACGTTGGTAATCGTGCGCTCTTTGCCTGCTGTGCCGATGCTGAGTGTGGACTCAGGCGCGGCACCTGCGAAGTTACCGAAAGTCAGACCGCCAACAGTGGCAGAGGTCGTCTGAACGGCTGCTTCAGTCGCGGAATTGGCACCCAATGCGATAGAACCTGCATGAGCGGCATTGGCGTTTTTACCGAGCGCAATAGCGTTGCTTGCAGAGGATTTTGCCGCATCACCGAAGGCAAAGGTGTCGCCTGCGGTGGCTTTGGCGTTTTTACCGAAGGCTACGGCACGGTTTTGCGTGGCTTGGGCGTTGTAGCCGATGGCGATGGTGTCGTCTTTTTGCGCGTCTGCTTCGTTACCCAATGCTACGGCATTGCTGGCAGAAGCTTTGCTTTGGCGGCCTGCCGCGACGGTACCGAAAGCAGTTGCGCGGGTATTGTGACCCAACGCAGTCGCACCTGCCGCCGTAGCTTGGCTGTATGGACCAACTGCAGTAGTGGAGTCGTGAATGGCCTGCGCGCCGTCACCGACCGCTACGCTGGATTTACCCAACGCTTTGGAAGACTGACCGCCTGCGAAGGAGTTTTGACCGTAAGCATTGGATGATTGACCGACGGCGGTAGCGTTGGTGCCGCTGGCTTTGGTATTCGCACCGATGGCGACGGAACCTTCGCCTTTAGTCAAACCGTTTACACTCGCGTCAGATGCCGTGTCTTCGTTGACAGTGGCGTTTTTACCGATGGCGATAGAGTTGGAAATCACCGCCTGCGCGCCTGTACCGACGGCTACGGCAAATTCGCCGGCAGCTTGCGCGTCTGCACCTGCTGCCAGAGCATCCAGTCCGGTTGCGCCGTCATTGTTGTAGTTGCCTCGGGTATCAGAGGTCGTCTTAACGCTGTAGAAATGGCTGGAGCTGCCGCCACCCAATTGGTCGATTTTATTGTTCATCGCTTCCAAAGCGTCGTGAACATTGGCTTTGCCCGTACCGCCTAAATTGTTCAGGGTCAGGTTGCCTGCATCGTCAATTTGGGTACTGCCGCCCAAGGCGTTTTTGACGTTGTTACCCAAGTTGAGCAGGTAAGAATTGGTTGCGTAAAGCTGGCTGCCGTTGATGGCATCAGTGCTAGTTGCGCTGATAACACCTGCAGAGACGTTTTGAATTTGACGGGTGAAGCTGTTGGTAGGGGTGGTTGCATCGACTTTACCGACGGAAACCGTGCCGTAAGAGCTTGTTCCCGCAGCGGTGTAGTTGCCATTGAGCGTGTAGTCTCCGTTGTGGTGTGCTTCGGTCAGGCTGCCACCACCCAAAGCAACATCATTTTCATTTACGGCATGGGATTCGTAACCCAAGGCAAGTGCTTTAACAGCATCAGCTCTGGTGTATGCACCCAAAGTAGTCGCACCTGCTTTTGCCGAAGTTGCGGATACACCCAAGGCAACAGTATTGCCTTCCGCAGCATTGGCAGAATGACCAAATGCAACAGCTTCTGCAGCGAGTGCTTTGGCAGTATTACCAAAGGCAATCGAGCTATTGCCCGTTGCTTGGGTGTTAAGACCCATCGCCATTGCATAGTCGTCTGAAGCGACAGCGTTGCTGCCGATGGCGACGCCGTTGAGTTTGCTGTCGGTTACCTTCGCCATATTACCGATGGCTACGGCAAAACGACCGGAGGCATTGGAATCGATACCCAATGCAACCGCCTCACTGCCCGAAGCGTTGGCACGCTGACCGACAGCGACGGAAGAAACGGCTCCGGCAACGGTCTCATGACCGATGGCAACAGTTTCGTGTGCGCTGGCATTGGCGGTCTTACCGATGGCTACGGAATTGTCGCCGCTGGCTTTGGAAACCATACCGACGGCAACTGCGGATTCTTTTTCTGCCAATGCGGTTTTACCGATAGCGACGGTGTTGCTGAAGCTGCCTTTTGCGGCCTCACCGATGGCAACGGTGGAGGTGACGTTCAGTTTTTGGGCATCTGTACCCATACCTGCTTCTTTACCGATAGCGACGTTGTTCGCACCGACCACATATGCGCCGGAACGCAAGCCAAGGGCAATATTATCCACGCCGGTGGCGTTATTGCCCGTACCTTTACCGATAGAGATTTGACGTTCGTTGGTATAGGCATTGCGACCGCTGTCCGCGCCGATATAAACGGTGTCTGCGCCGACTGTGCGTCCTGCGGAAACGGTGGGGTCGTACACACCCGCGTTCGTACCCACTACGATGTTGCCCGTACCTGCCGCTACGGCTTTGTTACCGATAGCGACGGCGTTGTTGGCGGTTGCTTGGCTGTTTTGACCAAGTGAAGTAGAAGTTTCTTTAGTGGCAATGGCTTCCTTACCGACCGCGACGCTGCTCAAACCGGTTGCCTGAGTGGCAAAACCAACGGCAATCGCGCCTTTGGCTGAAGCGGTGGTTTGCGGGCCGACAGCCAAGGCGTTTTCTGCGTCTGCATTGCTGTCTACACCGAAGGCTGTGGCGCGCAGGCCGTTTGCCGTGCTGTTTTTACCGACGGCAGTGGTATCCTGATTGACTGTCTTGGCACCATAACCGATAGCGGTTGAGAAATGACCCGCAGCAGTCGCTCCTTTGTCTTGCGCCTGACTGCCGCCAATCGCGATGGAGGACGTGCCCTGCGCATTTGCTTTACCGCCAATGGCAATACCATAAGCTCCTGAACCGACCGTAAATTCGCCTATGGAGATGGCACGCGGTGCAGAAGCGACGGCGGTACCCATTATTGCCAGGCTGGCAGGACCCGATGCATTGGCACCTTTACCGGTAGAACTTGCACCACCAATAGCGACAGCACTCAATCCCGAGGTAGTGGAATTGAAACCGATGGCAACGCCATTAGCTGCCACACCGGTTGTGGCAGCACTGGTACCGATGGCAACGGAAGAACTACCCTGCGCATTAGAGCTGTCGCCGACAGCAATACTGCCACCTTTAGTTTTCGACAGATTACCGATAGCAACGTTTTTGGTATCCATACCGTTCGCGCCATTACCGATAAATATAGACTGGGTACTGTCACTACCAGCACCTGCATTTGTACCGATAGCAATCACGTTATCGCTATTCGTGCTGTTTTGTAATGCATTTTCACCGATAGCGATGTTTCGTCCGTTTGCAGTACTGGAGCCTGGACCCGCGCCTTTACCAATCGCAATGTCTGCCTGACCTTTCGTTGCCGCACCTTGACCGATGGCAATAGTTTGGTTTTTGGCTGCATTAGCGGAAGAACCGATGGCAATAGAGCCTGTTTCGGCAGTAGCCGCATTCGGACCGATAGCGACGTTACTTTCCCCTTTGGTTTGAGCTCCTTGTCCGATGGCGACAGATTTACCTTGTTTCGGAGATTGTCCGTTGTCTTGAGGAATGAAATCTAACGCTGTCGTATTATCATCGCCGCAAACAACGTTGTAGCTGACGGTATCGAAATAGCAGGTGTTGTAATCAGTAGCGGCTGCAGATACGGCTGTGCCATTGGAGAGGGTTTTACCGTTATTCGCTGCAGCCATGACTTGACCGCTGGCGAGCAGCAGGCCGGACATAATCGCTGTAAAAGCAAAGCGCACGCCTACGGAGGCAACGATGCCGCCTATGCCTGATGAAGCTGTTTTCCCATGCGCTTTGGCAAATTCTGCCACCGCGTTCCACGTCTGAGTGGTTTCGTTCCATACGACACGATAGATTTTATTCATGCTTACTCTCTGACTTAAAATGTTAAAAAAATAAATTTAATATATTATTGGATTGTCGAACTAACCTACTTTTCAAACATCCGACCCGATAACTAAAAATGAAAACATCTTATTTGATGCCAATATTTCTATTGCAAAATTATTCAACGGATATGACGCATATTGTCACTTTCAAACAAATTTCAGAATTTATCTATACCTCAGATAACAATCTCTCAAACCCGATTTTATGACCTTTTAGCTATTTATATATCCGCTTATCTTTAATAACTTCTATTTTCTTAACCTTATTTTGCAATTAAAGCGAAACTTTATCTTTTTATTTGAAAGCAATTTATATGCCAAAACCCTTTTACCCGGATGCATCCGTACTAAAAAAATGATATTTTTAAGTATCCGACATCCAAAAATAAACAAAGGGGTCGTCTGAAAATGTTTCAGACGACCTCTGTAAATCTTATGTTAATTTAATATTAATGAATAATGTTTCAGATACATCCTCAGCAAGTTGGCGATGTTTGACGGCATTATTCTGTATAATGCCGCAATGTTTTTGAAACAAGGAATACAAATGCTTACCCCAAAACAAGTCAAATCGTTGATTGAAGGCGTTGCCGCTTGCGAACACGTCGAAGTTGAAGGCGACGGACACCACTTTTTCGCCGTCATCGTCTCTTCCGAGTTTGAAGGCAAAGCCCGCCTCGCCCGCCACCGCCTGATCAAAGACGGTCTGAAAGCGCAATTGGCAAGCAACGAATTGCACGCGCTGTCTATTTCTGTTGCCGCTACGCCTGCGGAATGGGCGGCGAAGCAGCAATAAGCCGTTATCCCAGACAAGAAAAAGGTCGTCTGAAACCTGAATCGGTTTTTCAGACGACCTTAGTTATAGTGGATTAAATTTAAATCAGGACAAGGCGACGAAGCCGCAGACAGTACAAATAGTACGGCAAGGCGAGGCAACGCCGTACTGGTTTAAAGTTAATCCACTATAATTTACACGGCGTTGAATTGCCGCTTAATAAGAATCAGGAATGCGGGCAGATTCAAGATTCAGTGTTGCTCCTTATGCGGCTGCTTCAAACTTCTCGACCATGCCGACGCCGACGCCGCAGATGCCGACGTGCACCGCCACCACCGGCGATACGGGAACGCCGTCATCCAAACGGATACCGGTCCGCTTGAAGAAGCGTTCTGCAAATATTTGATACCGGTCGCGTTCGCCCGTATAAAGACCGCCGAGGATAAACTGCTCCCTTGTTTTACCTTGCATCAGTTTCAACACTTGGTCGATGATCGCATCAAACATTTTTTCGTCATCGGAGGCGGATTCGACCCGACACAACTGGTCCTGCGAAAAACGCAATACGGCGCGCAGCCCCAACCAGTCGCACAACGAAGCGCCCAATCTTGCCATCGTGCCGCTGCCGACAAGGGATTTGATTGTGGACAGTCCGAAAATGATGTTGCAACGTTCTTTTAAACCTTCCAAGTAAGCAACGATTTCCGTCGGCGTTTTTCCTTCGCGCAACAGGCGGTCTGCTTCCAAAGCAAAAAAGCCTTCGGGCATGCAGCATGTCCCTGTATCGACGACATGGACTTTCAACTGCGGAACCTGCTCGGCAACTTGACGCACCATATCGGCAGAATCACTTAATTTGTGGCTCAACGTCGTCACAATGGCTTCGTGATAACCCTGACCGACCAAATATTGAAAAGTCCTCAATAAATCTTCAGACGACGGCGGTGTTGTAGAAACATCGCTGTCCAAATGCTCGCGGCGCCAATTGCAATATTCTTCATTACTGATTTCCAGTCCGTCAGCGAACTCTTGTTGTTCCATAAATACATTCAGATGCAGAATCTGAATCGGGCTGTCCCGATCGAGTATGCCCGACAAAGAGCCACTCGACGTGGACAATACCGCGCAACGATATAAGGCATAAGAGCCTGCCATAAACTGCTCCCTTGTGCATCAAACAATGCAAAATCTCAAATAAATAAAGGACTATCTAAGCGGTCTATTTTAATGATAAACGGTATGTAAATTTTTGTCTACATATTAATAGTTTTGAGCATTATTTTGAAACTAAACACTATATTCTAAAATAATAGTTATCATTCATTGCCATATGGTTTTTATGCCGCCTTTTAAACACCTGAGTTTACATATCGTTTACAATACAGCTACTTCTCAATCAAAAGACCACCCATGCCGAAAATCACCCTGATTGCCGCCTGCGCGCCCGACCGCTGCATAGGTATCAACAACACCATGCCTTGGCACTTGCCCGAGGACTTCGCATTTTTCAAATCCTATACCCTCGACAAACCCGTCGTGATGGGGCGGAAAACTTGGGAATCCCTACCCCGCAAGCCGCTGCCCGGCCGCCGCAATATCGTCATCAGCCGTCAGGCAGATTATCCGGCAGAAGGCGCGGAAACCGTTGGCAGCCTTGAAGAAGCTTTGGCATTATGTGCCGCTGCGGAAGAAGTCATCATCATGGGCGGCGCACAAATCTATGCCCAAGCCCTGCCGCTTGCCAGCGATTTGCGGATTACCGAAGTGGCATTAGACGTCCAAGGCGATGCGTTTTTCCCCGAATTTTCGCCATCAGAATGGCGCGAAGCCGCCCGCGAAATCCACACCTCCGCCAACGGCACAGGCTACGCGTTCGTCCATTACACCCGCATCCGATAAAAAAAACAGGCGGTTTGCCGTCAAACCGTCCGCCAGCGATGCGATGAATCAATAAAATCACAAAGGTCGTCTGAAAAACAGTTTTCAGACGACCTTTGTGATTCTCAAACAGCCGATACAGTGAATTAAATTAAGCCAGCCGTAGCGTGGGCTTCGCCCACGAGTCTGCCGATCAAATCCCGAACCGAACAATCG
>NZ_KV794946.1:106918-112452 GCF_001808875.1 Neisseria sp. HMSC064E01 | reverse complement strand
TCAAGCCGTTTTTCGTGGGCAAAGCCCACGCTACAATCCTACAATCCTACAATCCTACAATCCGCGTCCAGTATCAGCGGCGTACCGTTATTCCCAAACCCGCCTACCAAGTCGAATAAGGATGCTTGCTCAAATACGCATTGGTAAATTTTCCTTCCGACGTAATCTCCGCGCCCAGCCAGTCCGGTTTTTCAAACGGTGCATCTTCCGCAGGCAGCTCGACCTCCGCCACCACCAAAGGCGCGTTATCGCCGAAATACTCGTCGATTTCAAACACAACGCCCTTAAATTCCACCCGATAACGGTGTTTTTCCATCTTAAACGGACACATCGTCTCCATCATCTGCCGCGCGTGCGCCAAAGGAATTTCGTATTCAAACTCACTGCGGCTGACATCCGAAATATAGCCTTTCAAAGTCAGCCAAGCCTTGTCGTCAATAATGCGCACGCGGATGGTGCGCTCTTTTTCCACGCTCAAATAGCCCTGCTGCAACACTTGCGGCGCAGAGGCTTCGCGCTTCCAGTCATCGTTTTTCAACAGGAAGCGGCGTTCGATTTCAATAGTCATCTGTTTGATTCCAATATAAAAGAAGGTCGTCTGAAAACAGGTTTTGCAGGTTTCGCACACACCTTAAAACGGCTTGAACACCACCATATACAAAGCGACGACCATCATCAATACAGGCACTTCGTTAAACACCCTGTACCACTTGTGCGAATGCGTATTGCGTTTTTCCTCAAAGCCGCGAAGCAGCGCGCCGCAATAAAATTGATAAGCCAAAAGCAGCAGGCCCATCAACAGCTTCACATGCAGCCAGCCCTGCCCCCACCAGCCCGTCACAAACGGAATCACCATGCCGCACACCAGCGTCCCGAACCCCAACGGCGACATAAACTTATACAGCCGCCGCGCCATCGCCGAGAGCCGCTCATATTCCACCGGCTGCTCCGCCGCCTCAACCTGCGCCAGATTCACAAAAATCCGCGGCAGGTAAAACAGCCCGGCGAACCACGAAATCACAAAAAACACATGCAAGAGCTTAAACCACAAATACATTTTCAGACGACCTCATGCTCGAAAACGCATATTTTACCCGCCAAACCGAAGCGGCTGTTTTCTTTATATCAACGACTGTCTGTTTTACGCCCGAAAAATTGTAAATTACATCATAATTTCGCATAGTTGATATGCAATAAGATTAAAATTTGTTAAAATGCGCATGTAATTAAAACTAATAGCCGCCATACCTCGCGGAACAAACACAAAACGGAAAGAAAACATGATTAAGCAATTTGAAATCAGCACCAGCGTTCAAAAACAACTCGGCGACTACCTCGCCGCCAACCAGACCGACCTCAAAACCGCCATGGCGGACGAAACCCGCAACGGCGAAGTCGCCGCCATCATCCATGCCGGCCTGCCCATGATGGTGCGCAAAATCTATTCTCTGGAAAAAATGAAAAACTTCTTCTGGACGAAAAAAGAGCTGATGGTCGAATTCGTCGCCATGCGCCTTGCCGCCGCCGAAAAGAAAAACGCCAAGAAAAAACGTTGATTCCTTCCGGCTCATCGAAGAAAAAGATAGAAAGGTCGTCTGAAAACCGATATCAAGGTTTTCAGACGACCTTTATCATTGTGAAATCACTATATAATACCGTCCATTAAGTTCCCGATATGAGCCAGCCATGTCCGCATCCCAACCCACCATCGCCGCCATCGCCACCGCACCCGGACGCGGCGGCGTCGGCGTGATCCGTCTTTCCGGTAAAAACCTGCTGCCTTTGGCGCAAACCCTCAGCGGCGGCAAAACACCCAAACCGCGCACCGCGCTTTACACCGACTTTCTCGGCAGCGACGGGCAGCCGATAGACAACGGTATCCTGCTCTACTTCGCCTCCCCTGCCAGCTTTACCGGTGAAGACGTGATTGAATTGCAGGGACACGGCGGCCCTGTCGTAATGGACATGCTGCTTTCGCGCTGCCTCGAACTGGGCGCGCGCATGGCGGAGCCGGGCGAATTTACCAAACGCGCCTTCCTCAACAACAAACTCGACCTTGCCCAAGCCGAAAGCGTCGCCGACCTCATCGACGCCTCCAGCAAGTCCGCCGCCCGCATGGCATTGCGTTCGCTCAAAGGCGCGTTTTCCCAACACATACACGAGCTGGTGGACGACCTTATTACTTTGCGGATGCTGGTCGAAGCCACGCTGGACTTCCCCGAAGAAGACATCGATTTTCTCGAAGCCGCCGACGCGCGCGGCAAGCTACAAGCCCTGCAAGGTCGTCTGAAAACCGTCCTCGCCAGCGCAGAACAAGGCGCGATTTTGCGCGAAGGCATGAACGTCGTCCTCGTCGGCGCACCCAACGTCGGCAAATCCAGCCTGCTCAACGCCTTGGCGGGCGACGACATCGCCATCGTAACCGACATCGCCGGTACTACCCGCGACACCGTGCGCGAACAAATCACCCTCGACGGCGTGCCCGTCCACATCATCGACACCGCCGGCCTGCGCGAAACCGACGACGTGGTCGAACAAATCGGCATCGAACGCAGCCGCAAAGCCGTCTCCGAAGCCGATGTTGCCCTGATTCTGATTGACCCGCGAGAAGGCGTAAACGCCAAAACCCAAGCCATTTTGAACAGCCTGCCCGAAGGTTTGAAAAAAATCGAAATCCACAACAAAGCCGACCTGACCGGCGAACCCGTCGCCGTCCGTTCAGACGGCCTCGCGCAAACCGGCGCGGACACCGTCATCAGCCTGTCCGCCAAAACCGGCGCGGGTCTCGACTTGCTCAAACACGCGCTGTTGCAGGAAGTCGGCTGGCAGGGCGAAAGCGAAAGCCTGTTCCTCGCCCGCAGCCGCCATCTCAACGCCCTGCACGAAGCCGAAGCCGAGCTGGAAAACGCCGCCCTCTGCGACAACAACCAAATCGAGCTTTTCGCCGAACACCTGCGCCTCGCCCAAAACGCGTGCAGCGAAATCACCGGCGAATTTACCGCCGACGATTTGCTGGGCGTGATTTTCTCGCGCTTCTGCATCGGCAAATAAAATTAAACCTTATCCATACACGAAAGGTCGTCTGAAACCCAAGATTCAGGTTTTCAGACGACCTTTTTATTTGAATCTTTCAATTTGTGGCGTGGCATTTTTCTTTATTCCCAACCCTTTTATGGGAATCTCAGCGACAAATTTCGATTTTAAAGACGGATGCTTGTGGGCGCAGAAGGGCGGTTAAAACGCTCTATAAAATCCACTGTTTGCACACAACTTATCCACATTTTAATCCCAGTTTATTCCACTAAATATAGTGGATTAAATTTAAATCAAGACAAGGCGATGAAGCCGCAGATAGTACAGATAGTACGGAACCGATTCACTTGGTGCTTTAAGCACCTTAGAGAATCGTTCTCTTTGAGCTAAGGCGAGGCAACGCCGTACTGGTTTAAAGTTAATCCACTATAAAGCATGATCCATTGAAAGTCGCCCCTATACAAAAAGGTCGTCTGAAAAATCGGTTTACCCAATTTTCAGACGACCTTTGATGTTTCAGTAGCTAAAAGACAAATGATTTAAAGCGTTTAATTTTTCCGCGCGGTAACAAATTCCGCCAGCAGACGTAAGTGCAGAGCTTTTGCGCCGAAGGGTTCGAGCAGGGCGGCGGCGGCGGCGGCGGTCAGGGTTTCGGCGTAGGCGCGGGCGGCTTGCAGACCCATCAGTTTGACGTAGGTCGGTTTGTCGTTGTCGCTGTCTTTGCCGGCGGTTTTGCCTAGGGTGGCGGTGTCGGCTTCGCAATCCAACACGTCGTCGATGACTTGGAACGCCAAGCCGAGTTTGGCGGCGTAGTTGTCTAGGGTCTGGACGTCGTCTGAATCCAAATCGGGGCAGGCAAGCGCGCCTAATACGACGGCGGCGCGGATGAGGGCGCCGGTTTTGAGGCTGTGCATCTGCTCCAACTGCGCCTGATTCATGGCTTTGCCGACGTTGGCAAGGTCGATGGCTTGTCCGCCCGCCATGCCGAGGCTGCCGGATGCTTTGGCGAGCGTGGACAACATGGCGATTTGGCGTTCGGCGGGCAGTCCGGTCGGACGGC
Source organism: Neisseria sp. HMSC064E01 (assembly GCF_001808875.1). Classification (NCBI taxonomy): domain Bacteria; kingdom Pseudomonadati; phylum Pseudomonadota; class Betaproteobacteria; order Neisseriales; family Neisseriaceae; genus Neisseria; species Neisseria sp. HMSC064E01. The sequence goes on along the minus strand of NZ_KV794946.1, from coordinate 108,359 downwards.
TCAATACGTCGAAGGCTTGGGTTTGCAGCGCGTCGCCGACCAAGAGGGCGGTGGCTTCGTCGTATTTCACATGGCAGGTCGGTTTGCCGCGCCGCAGGCTGTCGTTGTCCATGGCGGGCATATCGTCGTGTACCAAGGAATAGACGTGCACCATTTCAATCGCCGCCATGGCTTGTTCGACGGCGTTTTGGTCGGCATCGCCCAATTCGGACGCGGCGAGCACCAAGAGCGGGCGCAGCCGTTTGCCGCCGCCGAGGGTAACGTAACGCATGGCTTCGTGCAGCGTGTGCGGCACTTGGTTTTCAGACGGCAGGAACCGCTCCAGCAGCAATTCGGTCTGCGCTTGGGCTTTTTGCTGCCATGCTTTCAATTCATTCGCCGGGTTCAAGGTTCAGCTCCTTCAGTTCGCCCGCGTCCAATACTTGCAGCTTTTGTTCGACTTCCGCCAGCTTGGTTTGGCAGTATCTGACCAGCTCGTTGCCTTCCTGATAGGCGGCCAGAGCGTCTTCCAGCGGCATTTCGCTGCTTTGCATGGATTGGGTCAGGGTTTCGAGGCGGGCGAGGGCTTCTTCAAAGGATTTGGGGGCTTTTTTCATGATGATGCGGGCAAAAAATCAAAGCGGTATTGTAGCATTTTATGGGCTGCTTCTTGGACGGGAACGGAAAAAGGTCGTCTGAAAACCTGATTTCCAAGTTTTCAGACGACCTTTTGAGCTGATGATGCGGTAAAAATCAGTCTTTCAGAGCAGCGGCACCAAACGTACCGTTTTTAGATTCCAGAAGATGATCGAATCGGCCGGTAAGCTCTTCTGCTTGGGGGCCGAGGAACATACCCGACATGATTTTTTGTTCTTTCTCATCCACATGGAAGAAGCGGTTGCCGGCGATTTGACCTTCCAGATTCACTTCATCAAATTCACCGTTCTCGGAGTAAACCGCACCGGAGAGGGATTTGCGGCCGAAGTCCACCATAAAGATGGAGTTGCCGAAAGTATTGACTTGTCCGACATCGCTGTAAAGCGCATAACCACGGTAAAAAGCCTGACCTTCTTGAGGCATCGCTGCTTCCGGAGTAATAACGCCTTGGTAGAACATATACGATGTATGGAGATTACCGTCTTCATTTTTCAAGCCATAAGATCCGTAGCGGCCGTATTTCAGATGCGTGGCGGCAACCAGGGCAAATTTGTCATCATCAATGCCGAAAGCTTCAGCTCTTTGTGGAGATACGGACACCAGCGAAATTTTTTGTCCGTCCAATTCAAGAACATTAATGTCGCCGGTATGGGAAATATCGTCACCCGTCATTCCTGATTGGGAAATTTTGCTGTAATAGCCGTCAATTTGTTGGGTTACAGCAGCTTCGGCGGCTTTAGGTTCTGCCTCAGCTTTTGCTTTCTCAGCTTCTTCAGCCTCTTCAGCAGCTTTGCGTTCGGCTTCG
>NZ_KV794946.1:106612-106818 GCF_001808875.1 Neisseria sp. HMSC064E01 | reverse complement strand
GCTTTAGCTTTCTCAGCCTCTTCAGCAGCTTTGCGCTCAGCTTCAGCTTTAGCTTTTTCAGCCTCTTCAGCAGCTTTGCGCTCGGCTTCGGCTTTGGCCTTTTCAGCTTCTTCGGCAGCTTTGCGTTCAGCTTCGGCTTTGGCCTTTTCAGCTTCTTCAGCAGCTTTGCGTTCGGCTTTAGCTTTCTCAGCCTCTTCAGCAGCTTT
>NZ_KV794946.1:97515-106512 GCF_001808875.1 Neisseria sp. HMSC064E01 | reverse complement strand
GCTTTCTCAGCCTCTTCAGCAGCTTTACGTTCCGCTTCTGCTTTGGCTTTCTCAGCTTCTTCAGCGGCTTTACGTTCCGCTTCAGCTTTGGCTTTCTCAGCCTCTTCAGCAGCTTTACGTTCGGCTTCAGCTTTGGCTTTCTCAGCCTCTTCTGCGGCTTTACGTTCTTCTTCAGCCTTAGCTTTGGCGGCTTCTTCGGCGGCTTTGCGTTCAGCTTCCGCTTTAGCTTTCTCAGCCTCTTCAGCAGCTTTACGTTCAGCTTCGGCTTTAGCTTTTTCAGCTTCCTCAGCGGCTTTGCGCTCTGCTTCTGCTTTAGCTTTGGCAGCCTCTTCAGCAGCTTTGCGTTCGGCTTCGGCTTTGGCATTTTCAGCTTCTTCAGCGACTTTGCGTTCTGCTTCTGCTTTGGCTTTTGCGGCCTCTTCTGCTGCTTTACGTTCTTCTTCAGCTTTGGCTTTGGCAGCTTCTTCCGCAACCTTACGTTCCGTTTCAGCTTTAGCTTTAGCTTTTTCGGCTTCTTCAGCAGCTTTGCGCTCTGCTTCGGCTTTAGCTTTCTCGGCTTCCTCAGTCGCCTTCCGCTCCGCTTGGCATTCGGCGTTGCATTCTATTTTGGGTTGATTGGTATCGCTTGAGGCGGTTGACGGTGAACTGCCGCCTCCACCGCCTCCGCAGGCGGCAAGTAACGATAGGGCAAGGTAAGACAGGATATGTGGATAGTTTTTCATCGTAATGTACTTTTATATTTAAAATAGTTATGTGATATTCATTTTATGGGCTTTTTTGTAACATGTCATTTATTTATTTGACGAACGGTACTTTTTGTTTATAAATAGTTTATTTTATTTGAATTTTTATGTTGCGAAATGGGTAAATTTTTAGATAGGAGGTTTTTTTGGTGGTCAAACGGTTGTGATTTGCTTGTGTTATAATCCGCGTTTCATACAGGTCGGACAGACAGTCGCCGCGTATCGCGTAAGGCATACGGGGAGGAAAGTCCGGGCTCCGCAGAGCAGGATGCCGGCTAACGGCCGGGCGCGGAAACGCGACGGAAAGTGGAACAGAAAGCAATACCGCCGACGGCCGCCTTCGGGCGGCACGGGTAAGGGGGAAAAGGTGCGGTAAGAGCGCACCGTGCACTTGGTAACAAGGCGCAGCAGGCTAAACCCCATCCGGAGCAAGACCAAACAGAACGCATTGACGCTGCTCGCCGAGCGTTCGGGTAGGTTGCTGGAGCGCATCAGTAATGGTGTGCCTAGAGGAATGACTGTCCGAGACAGAACCCGGCTTATCGTCCGGCCTGTATGTCCCGATTATCGAAAAGGTCGTCTGAAAATGATTTTTGGTTTTCAGACGACCTTTTACCTTCGATAACCCGTTTCATCAAACCTGTTCCCGCTTCACGGAATCCCCTTTTCAGACGACCTTTCCCCCGTCTCGCCCGCACGATTTACGGTATAATTCCCCATCTTTATCCATTGTTTTCCCAAGCATAAAACCATGACACGCAAAATCCTCGTTACCTCCGCGCTGCCCTATGCCAACGGCAGCATCCACCTTGGCCACATGGTCGAACACATCCAAACCGACGTTTGGGTGCGCTTTCAAAAACTGCGCGGCCACGAGTGCCACTACTGCTGCGCCGACGACACCCACGGCACGCCCGTGATGCTTGCCGCGCAAAAACAAGGCATCGCGCCCGAAGACATGATTGCCAAAGTGCGTGAAGAGCACCTCGCCGACTTCACCGGCTTTTTCATCGGCTACGACAATTATTACAGCACCCATTCCCCTGAAAACAAACAGTTTTCCCAAGACATTTACCGCGCGCTGAAAGCCAACGGCAAGATTGAGAGCCGCGTCATCGAGCAGCTTTTCGACCCCGAAAAACAAATGTTCCTGCCCGACCGCTTCGTCAAAGGCGAATGCCCCAAATGCCACGCCCAAGACCAATACGGCGACAACTGCGAAGTCTGCGGCACGACCTATTCCCCGACCGAACTGATTAACCCGTATTCCGCCGTTTCCGGTGCCAAACCCGAATTGCGCGAATCCGAACACTTCTTCTTCAAACTGGGCGAATGCGCCGACTTCCTCAAAGCATGGACTTCCGGCAACAACCCGCACGACGGCAAGCCCCATCTACAACCCGAAGCCCTCAACAAAATGAAAGAATGGCTGGGCGAAGGCGAAGAAACCACCCTGTCCGACTGGGACATTTCCCGCGACGCGCCGTATTTCGGTTTCGAAATCCCCGACGCGCCGGGCAAATACTTCTACGTCTGGCTGGACGCGCCCGTCGGCTACATGGCGTCGTTTAAAAACCTGTGCGACCGCATCGGCGTCGATTTTGACGAATACTTCAAAGCCGACAGCCAAACCGAGATGTACCATTTCATCGGCAAAGACATCCTCTATTTCCACGCCCTGTTCTGGCCCGCCATGCTGCATTTCTCCGGCCACCGCGCCCCGACCGGCGTGTACGCACACGGCTTTTTGACCGTGGACGGACAAAAAATGTCCAAATCGCGCGGCACGTTTATCACCGCCAAATCCTATCTGGAACAAGGCCTGAACCCCGAGTGGATGCGCTACTACATCGCCGCCAAACTCAACAGCAAAATCGAAGACATCGATTTGAACCTGCAAGACTTTATCTCGCGCGTCAACAGCGACCTCGTCGGCAAATACGTCAACATCGCCGCCCGCGCGTCAGGTTTCATCGCCAAACGCTTTGAAGGTCGTCTGAAAGACGTTTCAGGCAGCGCATTGCTGGCAAAACTCGCCGCCGAAAGCGACAACATAGCCGAGCAATACGAAAACCGCGAATACGCCCGCGCCCTGCGCGACATCATGGCATTGGCAGATGCCGTGAACGAATACGTCGATGCCAACAAACCGTGGGAACTCGCCAAACAGGAAGGTCAAGACGAACGCCTGCACGAAGTATGCAGCGAACTCATCAACGCCTTCACCATGCTGACCGCCTACCTCGCCCCCGTGTTGCCGCAAACTGCCGCCAACGCCGCGCGTTTCCTCAATCTGGACGCGATTACCTGGGCGAACACGCGCGAAACCCTAGGCGAACACGCCATCAACAAATACGAACATTTAATGCAACGAGTGGAGCAAAAACAAGTGGACGATTTAATCGAAGCCAACAAACAAAGCATTCAGACGACCCCCGCGCCTGCCGCCGAAGACAGCAAATACGAAAAAGTCGCCGAGCAGGCAAGCTTCGACGACTTCATGAAAATCGACATGCGCGTCGCCAAAGTATTGAACTGCGAAGCCGTCGAAGGCAGCACCAAACTCCTGAAATTCGACCTCGATTTCGGTTTTGAAAAACGCATCATCTTCTCCGGCATCGCTGCGTCTTATCCCAACCCCGCCGAGCTGAACGGCCGCATGGTCATCGCCGTCGCCAACTTCGCCCCGCGCAAAATGGCAAAATTCGGTGTATCCGAAGGCATGATCCTCTCCGCCGCCACCGCCGAGGGCAAACTGAAGCTCCTCGATGTCGATGCAGGCGCGCAGCCGGGCGACAAAGTAGGCTAAAACGCTGAAAAAAGCTGTCTGAAACAATCATGCAAGATGTTCGGACAGCTTTTTTTGTATCTTCAAACCAAGGAAAAACTGATGAAAAAACTGCTTTTTATCTTTTTGGGGCTGGCGGGTCTTAATACTTATGCCGCCGCTTCGACCTATGACGCAACCAAAGGCGCGCTACAGAATGATCCGATCCTGTGTCAGTATGGATACAATCCTAACTGCGGTTCCCAGCCACAATATCAGCAACAGCCTACAGAAATTATTGACGTTTATGTTCCGTCAAGATACGGCGCATGGGCGCTTAACCCTAAAACGGGTATTTCGGCAGATACAATCAATGCCCCCTCTCTTGAAGTTGCAAAGAAAGGAGCGATTGAAGCCTGTGAACAGGGGGGGCGTAATGCACCCTGTAAAGTATTTGCCTGGGTTCAGAATGGCTGTCTCGCAGTCGCACAGGGGAGTAAGGGTAAAATGCCAAAATTATACCCTGGAGATAGTAGACATCGTTACCGTGCCGAAGCTGAAGCATTGAAGCAATGTCGAGATGAGGGCGAGCCGCGATGTAAAATTGTCGTACCTGAAGGCTGCTCGCTGCCGTACTTATAATAAAAAGGTCGTCTGAAAGTTTTCAGACGACCTCGGTATCTAAAATCTTCATCATTTTCCCATCTGTTTTTTGAAAGCACCCCATATGAAAAAAGCTTTTGTATGTTCTTTGCTGCTCGCTGGTTTGACCGCTTCTGCCGCCGCCCAAAATCAAATCGGTGCGTCATCCGATGCTGCAGCAAATAAAAAGCTTGCCGCCGAGTGCGGGCAATTGTTTAAAGACACCAATACTTTGGCGAACGGTTCGCTTTGTTATCGGGACAATAAAGAGACCGCCGAATATTTCAACCTTTTGTCTATGGTTTTGTTGTTTAACCATCCGAAAGTCGATCAGTGCCGACAATATCCGAAACTGGAGGAAGAATTCAAAAAACAAAGCTTTTACCATCTTGAAGATAAAGAGTTGAAGCGCCTTTGCGCGGAAAGCCGTGAAGAACGCGACCGTTTGCGCCGCCAAGTAGAGGCGTATATGGACAGTAAGATAAAACAGTATGCGGAAGAAGAAGCGCCGCGCCGCGGTGTTCCCGTTGATGAATTGCTGCGTAAAACCGTTGCCGAAGAAACCGAACGCCGCGCCAAAGCCGATGCCTTTATCCGTCAGAAGGATGGCAGATAGGCTGTAAACGGGGAAAAGCCGATAAACATGGACGAGGTCGTCTGAAAACTTGGAAATCAGGTTTTCAGACGACCTTTTTAGCTTTTGGCAGATTGGTTTGCTAAGCTATCCGCTTTAAGCCAACTTGACGGCGAGTTCTGCCAGCCGTTTGCCTTGTGCGAAGGCGATGTCGTTTTCTTCGGCGGTCAGGACGGGTTTGCTGTCGTGTCCGGCGACGTGGGACGCGCCGTAGGGGGTGCCGCCGCTTTGGGTGTTGCCGAGGGCGGATTCGGTGTAGGGGATGCCGCTGATAATCATGCCGTGGTGCAGGAGGGGGAGCATCATGGTGAGGAGGGTGGTTTCTTGTCCGCCGTGTTGGGAGGAGGTGCTGGTGAAGACGGTGGCAGGTTTGCCGGCGAGTTCTGCGCCGAGCCACAGGGGGATGGTACCGTCGATGAAGTATTTCATGGCGGCCGCCATGTTGCCGAAGCGGGTGGGGCTGCCTAGGGCGAGGGCGGCGCAGGTTTTGAGGTCTTCGGCGGTGGCGTAGGGTGCGCCGCTGTCGGGGATGTCTTTTTCGACGGCTTCGCAGACGGTGGAGACTTTGGGGACGGTGCGCAATACGGCTTCGCAGCCTGCAACGCTTTCGATGCCGCGTGCGATTTGGCGGGCGAGGTTGAGGGTGCTGCCGTTTTGGGAGTAGTAGAGGACGAGGATTTTGAGGGGATTTGGGTTCATTTGGGTATTCCGTTACAATGGGGTTGGTTGAAAATCGGTGTTTGGCTGTTGAAGCTGTGTTTTCAGACGACGTAGAGTGCGCTGTGGCGTTTTCTGTTTTTTTATTTTTAATTGGTTATTTTTCGGGAAAGATTATGCCGTTTTTGAAATGGTGGCAAGGTTTGTCGGACAGTAAGGCGTTTGCTTTTGCGTGGTTTGTGGTCCGGCGTTTCGATGAGGAGCGTGTGCCGCAGGCGGCGTCGAGTATGACGTTTACGACGCTTCTGGCTTTGGTGCCGGTGTTGACGGTGATGGTGGCGGTCGCTTCGATTTTTCCTGTGTTCGACCGCTGGTCGGATTCTTTTGTTGCGTTCGTCAATCAGACTATTGTGCCGCAGGGTGCGGACATGGTGTTTGATTATATCAATGCGTTCCGCAATCAGGCGGGAAAGTTGACGGCGATCGGTAGTGTGATGCTGGTGGTGACGTCGCTGATGCTGATTCGGACGATTGACAATACGTTTAACCGGATTTGGCGGGTCAATTCGCAGCGGCCTTGGATGATGCAGTTTTTGGTGTATTGGGCGTTGCTGACTTTTGGACCGCTGTCTTTGGGTGTGGGGATTTCTTTTATGGTCGGGTCGGTGCAGGATTCTGCGCTGGCTTCGTTTGCGCCGCAATGGGCGGTGGGGTTACTGCAAACCTTGGGTACGCTGTTTTTTGCCACGCTTTTGCTGTGGGGGCTGTACCGTTTTGTGCCCAACCGCTTCGTGCCTGCGCGTCATGCGTTTATCGGGGCTTTGGTCACGGCGTTTTGCTTGGAGACGGCGCGTTTCCTGTTTGCTTGGTATATGGGCAATTTCGACGGCTATCGCTCGATTTACGGGGCTTTTGCCGCCGTACCGTTTTTCTTGGTGTGGCTGAATTTGCTGTGGACGCTGGTGTTGGGCGGCGCGGTGCTGACTTCGTCACTGTCTTATTGGCAGGGCGATGCGTTCCGCAGGGGATTCGATGCGCGAGGGCGGTTTGATGATGTGTTGAAAATCCTGCTGCTTTTGGATGCGGCGCAAAAAGAGGGTAAAGCCTTGCCTGTTCAGGAGTTCAGACGACATATCAATATGGGCTACGATGAATTGGGCGAGCTTCTGGAAAAGCTGGCGCGGCACGGCTATATCTACAACGGCCGTCAGGGCTGGGTGTTGAAAACGGGGGCGGATTCGATTGAGTTGAACGAACTCTTCAAGCTCTTTGTTTACCGTCCGTCGCCTTTGGGAAGGGACCATGTGAACCAAGCCGTCGATGCGGTGATGACGCCGTGTTTGCAGACTTTGAACATGACGCTGGCGGAGTTTGACGCTCAGGCGAAAAACCGGCAGCAGCCTTCTTGATTATGTTTTGAAACGGATAAAAGGTCGTCTGAAAACGGTTTTCAGACGACCTTTTGCTATAATCGGGCTTCATCGTCCTGCTCGGTTTGAAACCCTATGAAAACCCTCGTCCTCCTCCTGCTTTCCTTCTCCACTGCCACCGCTTTTGCCGCATACGGTTTGGGTTTGGGGCAGGAGCCGAAATATCCCGCCGACTTTCGCGCCTACGAATACGTCAATCCCGACGCGCCAAAAGGCGGCGTGTTTTCCCTGCCGATGCAGGGCGGCTTCGATACGTTCAACCCGTTTACCCTCAAAGGCGACAAAGAAGCCGGCGTCCTCAATCTGACCGTGGACATGCTTACGGACAACAGTTGGGACGAACCTTTCTCCATGTACGGGCTGCTGGCGGAAGACTTCTCACTTGCCGAAGACGGATTGTCGGCAACATTCAGGCTTAACCCGAAAGCCAAATTCCACAACGGCGATCCCGTCCTTGCCAAAGACGTAGCCGCCTCCTTCCGCCTGCTTACCCAAGACAAAGCCGCCAATCCCTTCTACCGCATATATTGGAGCGACGTTGCCAAAGTCGAAACGCCCGACGACAGGACAGTCGTTTTCCGCTTCAAACAGCGCAATGCCGAATTACACATGGCATTAGGGCAACTGCCTGTGTTTTCTCATAAAAGCTATCCCGAAGGTCTGGAAAAAGGCGCGAACAAAATGCCCATCGGCTCCGGCCCCTACCGTTTCGTCAAAGCAGACATCGGGCGCATGAGCGAATACGCGCGCGACAAAAACTACTGGGCGCAAAACCTCCCGACCCGCAAAGGCAGATATAACTTCGACACCGTCCGCTTCAAATATTTCAAAGACAACAGCGTCCGCCTTGAAGGCCTCAAAGCCGGACAATACGACTTCGTTTACGAAAATGTCGCCCGAAACTGGGCGCGGGGCTATTCCGACGAAATGCTCGCCAAACGCGGCATGGGCAAACACGAATGGATACAGAAAAGCGATGCCGGCATGCAGGGCTTCGTCATGAACCTGCGCCGCGCCCCGTTCGACAACATCCTCGTGCGGCAGGCGATGGTTGAGAGTTTCGACTTTGAAAGCATCAACGCGCGCATTTTCTACGGCGCATACCGCCGCAGCAACAGCTTCTTCACCAACAGCGAGATGGCGGCGACAGGCAAACCGCAAGGCGCGGAACTGAAACTGCTCCAGTCCCTCGGCAACACCCTCGATCCCGCCGTCCTGAACCAACCCGTCCCCGAGCCGCCTCAAACCGACCCGAAAACAGGCATACGCCCCAACCTGCTCAAAGCCCGCGCACTCTTGGAAAAAGCAGGCTACCGCTATAAAAACGGCAAACTGACCGACAGCCAAGGCAAACCCCTGACCTTTGAGTTCCTGACCGCCTCCAAAACCTACGAACGCATTACCGCCAAATGGCAACGCGACCTCGCCAAAATCGGCGTAACCATGAACATCCGCGTTACCGACCCCGCCTTATACCAAAGGCGGCTCAACGATTTCGACTTCGACATGACCATTACCGCCTATGCCAACAGCGAAAGCCCCGGCAACGAACAATACGATTATTTCGGCTGCGAAGCCGCCAAAATCCCCGGCAGCCGAAACCTCGCCGGCGTGTGCCGCCCCGAAGTCGAAAAGTTGCTCAAACATTTCGGCAGCTTCACCAACCGCGAAGAGCTGAAAACCACCTCCCGGGCACTAGACCGCACCATCCGCCACCAATACATCATCGTCCCCGCCTGGTACGCCGACCGCTACCGCGTCGTTTACCGCAATAACCTCGGCATCCCGCAACAACTGCCGAAATATTACGACCCGGTATTTTTTTCGCTGAGTAGCGGGTGGTGGAAATAGGAGGGGCAATCCGTAGCGTGGGCTTTGCCCGCGAAATGAATGCCGAAATGAAAGTCCATTCGACTATTATCTGATTTGGATTGTTAGGTGGTAGGTTTCGTGGACGAAGCCCAAGCTACTTCGGTTATCCCAAACCTGTTTTGATTGAATAAACGAGGTCATCTGAAAACGGGGGTAGAACGAATTTCTCTAAACCCCAAATCCCAAAGTTTTCAGACGACCCTATTTTTACCTGCAACCCGCCCCCTCTCCCGTCTGGCGGGAGAGGGCTGG
>NZ_KV794946.1:95068-97415 GCF_001808875.1 Neisseria sp. HMSC064E01 | reverse complement strand
GCAGCCAGTTGTATTACACCAACCAGGCGATTAACCAAAGCGTGACCAACATCGGCAATTACGTGGTGAACATGGGCGACCAGATCAACCAACGTATCGACAATGTTGAAAGTGACTCTAAAGCCGGTACCGCAGCAGCCATGGCGGTCGCCGGCCTGCCGCAAGCCTACCTGCCTGGTAAGAGCATGATGGCGGTTGCAGGCGGCGTTTACCGCGGTGAAAGCGGTTACGCAGTCGGCTTCTCCAGCATCTCCGACGGCGGCAACTGGGTCATCAAAGGTACCGCTACCGGCAACTCACGCGGCCACTACGGTGCGACCGCAGGTGTCGGTTACCAATGGTAATCCTGATCTAAAGCCTGTTTGAAGGCAAAGCAAAGGTCGTCTGAAAACCCGAAACAAGGTTTTCAGACGACCTTTTTCTATATCGGATTGAATGGGACGGGTTTGCTTTCTGAGTATCCTCAGTTTCGCAAACACCTGATTCAAACAAAACATTCAAACAAAACGCTACGGTTTGTTTTCAGACGACCTTGCAGCCATGTTCGCCCCTTTTCTGTGGCAAAATTCAGCTTGTTCCACATGGTCAGTCTGCGTATTTAAATTGAAGAAATTTCAAGCCGATTGACGAAACAGTTTACAAGGAGAAACAGACATGAGCCGCATTTTATCCTCACTGCGCTATCCGCTGATTCAAGCACCGATGGCGTTTGCGCATGACACAGAGCTGCCTTTGGCTGTCGGCAAAACCGGCGCTTTGGGTTCGTTGGCGGGGGCGATGTATGACACCGCAGGTTTGGAAAAAGCATTGGCACGGATGAAGCAGGAAGGCGGCCGTCCGTACAACCTCAACTTTTTCGCCCACCGCACGCCGTCTGCCGACCGCGCGCAACAGGACGCATGGTTTGGCGTGTTGCGTCCGTATTTCGAGGCTTACGGGCTGACGGAAAACGACATTCCCAGCGGCGGCGGACGGCAGCCGTTTGATGCCGATGCGTTGGCATGTGTGGAACGTTACCGCCCGCCTGTGATCAGCTTCCACTTCGGTTTGCCCGCGCCCGAATACTTGCAGCGTGTCAAAGCGACGGGCGCGGAAGTGTGGAGCAGCGCGACGACGGTCGAAGAAGCCGTTTGGCTGGAGCAAAACGGCGCGGATGTCGTGATTGCCCAAGCGTGGGAGGCGGGTGGTCATCGCGGTTGGTTTTTAAACCGCCATCCCGACAGCCAAAGCGGATTGTTTGCCCTGTTGCCCGCCATCCGTAACGCCGTGCGCCTGCCCGTTATAGCCGCAGGCGGCGTTTCCGATGCCGCTGCCGTCAGCGCCGCGCTGGGGTTGGGCGCGTCCGCAGTGCAGGTCGGAACCGCCTTCCTGCTCGCAGACGAAGCCCTGACCAAACCCGCCCACCGCGCCGCCATCCAAACCGCCCGTCCCGAAGATACCGTAGTGACCAACTTGTTCAGCGGCGGCGCGGCGCGCGGACTTTACAACCGCTTCATACGCGAAGCCGGTCCGATGAATGACGCAGCGCTCCCGTTCCCCTTGGCAGGCGCAGCCGCCGGCGCATTGAAAGCCGCCGCCGAAAAACAAGGCTGCTATGACTTTTCCCCATTTTGGGCAGGACAAAACGCAGGACTGTGCCGCCCTGGCAGCGCAGCGGAAATCGTCGAGCGGCTGTGCGGCGGTATCGAGTGTTAGGACGGGCTGAACACGGGACATGGGAAAGGCGGTTATGGCGGAAAAAAGGTCGTCTGAAAATGTGAACTAGGTTTTCAGACGACCCGTAACATGGACTTCGCCCATAAAAAGAATATAAAGATAACTGCCCGATTCGGATTATCGGACGGCAGGTTCGCGGGCAAAACCCACGCTACGGATTGGGTTTATTCCGAGCCTGTCGGGTTAAATAAAAGGTCGTCTGAAAACGGGGGGAGTGAGTTTGTTCCTCCCAAACTCAAATCTCAAAGTTTTCAGACGACCTTGTTTTAACTTGCAACCTGCCCCCTCTCCCGTCCGGCGGGAGAGGGCTGGGGAGAGGGTGGCTCTACGGTTGGCACGAATTTGATTTTACCTAAAGCTACAAAGCCACCCCCATCCTAACCTTCCCCCGCCAGACGGGGGAAGGGACAGTTTGCTGTTGCTGCAACGAGTAGCGTGGGCTTTGCTCGCGAAATGGAAGCCAAAATGAATACCCATTCGGCTGTTGTCTGATTTTGATTATTGGATGATAGATTCGTGGGCAAAGCCCATGCTACCTGATTTATCCCAAGCCTGTTTTGATTGAGTAAAGGTCGTCTGAAAAAATCGGGAACGAGTTTCTCCCAAACTCAAATCTCAAAGTTTTCAGACG
>NZ_KV794946.1:94251-94968 GCF_001808875.1 Neisseria sp. HMSC064E01 | reverse complement strand
TTGATTTTACCTAAACCTCAGAAGCCACCCCCCCCCATCCTATCCCTTCCCCCGCTAGACGGGGGAAGGGATAGGTTGCTGTTGCTACAATGAGTAGCGTGGGCTTTGCCCACGAGATGAATGCCGAAATGGATGCCCATTCGACTGTTGTCTGATTTGAATTGTCAGGTGGTGGATTTCGTGGACGAAGCCCACGTTACTTGAGTTATCTCAAGCCTGTATTGATTGAATAAAAGGTCGTCTGAAAAATCGGGAGCGAGTTTCTCCAAAACTCAAATCTCAAAGTTTTCAGACGACCTCGTTTTTATCTGCAACCTGCCCCCTCTCCCGTCTGGCGGGAGAGGGCTGGGGAGAGGGTGGTTCTGTGGGCTATACGAATTTAATTTGACCTAAACCCACAAAGCCACCCCCATCCTAACCTTCCCTCGCCGGACGGGGGAAGGGACAAGTTGTCGTTGCTGCAACGAGTAGCGTGGGCTTTGCTCACGAGATGAAAGCCGAAATGGATGCCCATTCGGCTGTTGTTTGATTTTGATTGTCGGATAATGGATTTCGTGGGCAAAGCCCACGCTACCTAAGTTGTATGGATTGAATAAACGAGGTCGTCTGAAAATGGGGGGACGAGTTTCTCTAAAACTCAAATCTCAAAGTTTTCAGACGACCTTATTTTTGCCTGCAATCTGCTCCCTCTCCCGTCCGGCGGGAGAGGGCTGGGGA
>NZ_KV794946.1:71700-94151 GCF_001808875.1 Neisseria sp. HMSC064E01 | reverse complement strand
CCCCCATCCTAACCTTCCCCCGCCGAACGGGGGAAGGGACAGATTGCTGTTGCTGCAATGAGTTGCGCAGGGCGGTTTACTGCTTTATTTCTTATCGCCTTTTTCCGGACGCACCCACCCTTCGATGACGGTTTGGCGGGCGCGGGCGAGGGCGAGTTTGTTGTCTTCGACATTGCGGGTAATCGTGCTGCCTGCGCCTGTCGTGACTTTGTTGCCGAGGGTGACGGGGGCGACTAGGACGCAGTTGGAGCCGATGCGGACTTCGTCGCCGATGACGGTTTTGTGTTTGTTTACGCCGTCGTAGTTGGCAATAATCGTGCCTGCGCCGAAGTTGGTTTTGCTACCGACTTCGGCGTCGCCGATGTAGGTGAGGTGGTTGGCTTTGGTACCTTTGCCGATGGCGGCGTTTTTGATTTCGACGAAGTTGCCGACGTGTACGTCGTCTGAAAGGCGGGCTTGCGGGCGCAGACGGGCGTAGGGGCCGATTTGGTTGTTTTGTCCGATTTCGCAGTCTTCGAAGTGGGAGAAGGGGGCGATTTTGCTGTTTGCGCCGATTTTGGCGTTTTTGATGACGCAGTTTGCGCCGATTTCGACGTTGTCGCCGATTTCGATGTCGCCTTCGAGGACGACGTTGACGTCAATCACGACGTCTTGTCCGTGTTTCAGACGACCCCTTAAGTCGAAGCGGGCGGGGTCGCGCAGGGTGACGCCTGCTTTGAGCAATTCTTGCGCCTGTTCGGTTTGGAAGATGCGTTCGAGTTCGGCGAGCTGGAGTTTGTTGTTCACGCCGGCGGCGAGGTGGGAGGCACGCACTTGGACGGGATGGACTTTGATGCCGTCGGCAACGGCTTTGGCGATGAGGTCGGTCAGGTAGTATTCGCCTTGGGCGTTGTTGCTGGAGAGGCTGTTCAACCAAGCTTCGAGTTTGGCGTTAGGCAGAACCAAAATGCCGGTATTGATTTCTTTCACGGCTTTTTGGGTGGCATCGGCGTCTTTTTCTTCGACAATGGCGGTTACGTTGCCGTTGCTGTCGCGAATGATGCGGCCCAAACCTGTCGGGTCGTTGGGCACGTCGGTCAACAGGCCGACTTCGCTGCCGGCGGCTTCGAGCAGGGTTTCAAGGGTGGCTGCGTCAATCAGGGGGACGTCGCCGTACAACACCAGCGTGCGGCCTTCGGCAGACAGGTGCGGCAGGGCGGTTTTGACGGCGTGGCCGGTGCCGAGCTGTTCGGTTTGTTCGACCCAGACGACGTCGCGTTTGACGGTGTCCAAAACTTGGTCTTTGCCGTGTCCGATGACGACGCAGATGTTTTGGGGATTCAGGGCGGCGGCGGTGTCGATAACGCGCTCGACCATGGGCTTGCCGCCGATGCGGTGCAGCACTTTGGGCATTTTGGAATACATGCGCGTGCCTTTGCCGGCGGCGAGGATGACGATGTTGAGGGGTGTGGCGGACATGATGGGCTTTCTCGAATGCAATGTTGATGAAGGGGGTATTTAGGGGTCGTCTGAACGGGGTTTTGGGGTTCAGACGACCTTTTTATTTGGGTTTGGTGTGCGGACGTGGGGATTATGGTTTATTGGGTTTGGGGTTCCAGCGGTACGAGTCGGCATGGCTGCCGTGTTCCAAGCGGTCGAGTGTGGTCGGCTTCAGGGGCGTACGCGCGGATGTGTCGGCGGGACGGCTGTCGAAGTCGTAGCGGTCTGTGGTGCAGCCGCTCAGGATGGCGGCGGCAACGAAAATCAGGGCGAGGGAACGCATGGTTTTCTCCTTGAGAAGGACGGCAGATATGGGAACGAACGGGATGGCGGTTATGTTTGAGGTCGTCTGAAACGGAAAAAACGGTTTCAGACGACCTCTGCGGGCGGATTATTCTTCGGTTTGCATTTCGGGCGCGGCTTGTCCGGCGCCTTGGGGTTTGTTCCATGTCGTGCCGCGTACGTTTTCTTGGTCGCCGTGCAGCGGTTTGAGGGTGCGGCGTTCGGGGCGGTATTGGTTGTAACGCATATCGCGGGAGTAGGTGCCGTCTTCGTAATAGATGCGCGTGCCTTTTTCGTATTTGGGGCGCAGGGAGGTGTGGCCGGATTCGTTTTGGTAGGTTTCCCAGGTACAGCCGGTCAGGGCGGCTGCGGCGGCGAGGATGAGGGCGGTGTATCGCATGATGGTTGTCCTTGTGGTCGGGCGGATTTGTGCCGTTGTTCAAACCCGATATTGTAAAGGTTTCAGACGAGTGCCGACAGTTTTTCGGCACATTCGGCGAGCGCCTGCATATCTTTTGCAACGGCGTCGGTAAAGGGCAGGGGATGGGCTTTGCTGCCGAACCATATGGTTTTCATGCCCAGCTCTTTGGCTTGGTGCAGGTTGTCCGCGCTGTCGTCTATCATGATGCACTGTTCGGGTTGGGCGTCGAGCAGGCGGCAGACGGTCAGGTAGGCTTGCGGGTCGGGCTTGTAGCGCAGTCCGAAGTCGTCCGTGCCGAGGAGTGCGTCAAAACGGTTTGCCAAACCCAATGCCCCGATAACGGCACGGACGTAAAACGAAGGGCCGTTGGAAAAAACGGCTTTGCGTCCTTTCAGACGACCTAAAACGCTTTCGGTTCCCTCCATGCCCTGCAATTTTGCCAAGATTTGCGCGATGGGATGGCTTTCGCGCAGAAATTCGCGGATGTCGATTTCGGGGTGGTGGATTTGCAGGCCGGCAAGCGTTGCGCCGTACCGGTGCCAATAGTCCTGACGCAGGTCGGACGCCGCTTCTTCGGAGAGCTTGAGGCGTTGCGCCATGTAGTCGGTCATGGCGCGGTTGATGATGTAGAAGATGCCTGCATCGGCGTTGTGCAGCGTGTTGTCGAGGTCAAAGAGCCAAACGGGGGAAAGGTTCATGTCGTGTGTTGGTGCGGATTTTGTTATGATGGTTCGTATTTTACCCGTACAAAGGTTAGAGAATGAAACTGAAATTATCCGCCCTCGCCCTCTTGCTGGCTTCGGCAAACTTATCCGCCCAGACCGAAGTGCGCCTTGCCGTGCACAAATCCTTCAGCCTGCCCCAATCCGCCATCGCGCAGTTTGAAAAAGCCAACGATGCCAAAGTCTCCGTTATCAAGGCGGGCAGCGGCAACGAAATGCTCAACAAGCTGATTCTCAGCAAGGCAAACCCGATTGCCGACGCGGTGTACGGTTTGGACAACGCCAACATCGGCAAAGCGCGCGAAGCAGGCATACTGGCGGCGGCGCAGCCCAAATCCGCGCCCGTTTCAGCAGGTATGCCCGTCATCGCGGCGGTCAATTACGGCTACGTTACCCTCAACTACGACAAAAAATGGTTTGAACAGAAAAAACTGCCGCTGCCCAAAGCCTTGCAGGACTTGACCCGCCCCGAATATAAAAACCTGCTGGTGACGCCCTCGCCCGCCACGTCCTCGCCCGGACTCGCCTTCCTGATGGCAAACATCGGCGGCATGGGCGAAGAGGGCGCGTTCAAATGGTGGGCGCAGATGCGTCAAAACGGTGTGAAAGTCGCCAAAGGCTGGAGTGAAGCCTATTACACCGACTTCACCCAAAACGGCGGCGCGTATCCGCTCGTCGTCAGCTACGCTGCCAGCCCCGCCGCCGAAGTCCACTACTCCAAAGGCAAATACAGTGTGCCGCCGACCGGCAACCTCTTTCTCAAAGGCGGCGTGTTCCGCCAAGTCGAAGGTGCGGCAGTCTTGAAAGGCGCGAAACAGCCCGAGCTGGCGGCAAAACTCGTACAGTGGCTGCAAAGCGGCGAAGTGCAAAAAGCCCTGCCGACCGAAATGTGGGTCTATCCCGCCGTGAAAAACACGCCGCTGCCCAAAGTGTTCGAGTTCGCCCAAGCCCCGAAACAAACCGACTCGCCCAGCCGCAACGACATCGACACCAAACAGAAACAATGGGTCAGCCGCTGGACGAAGACCGTGTTAAGGTAAGTGGGAAGGTCGTCTGAAAACCCAAAACGGTTTCAAACTTATCGAAACTGTGTTTTCAGACGACCCCTTACCGTTTCGTTTTGAATGAAGGAAACCCATGAAGCCCCTACTCTACGCCTTCACACTGACCGCACTGGGCGGCTGTTTCTACACCGAAACCCCATACGGGCGCACTGCCGTCCTTGACCTGCCCGTCCATTCCCAAACCACCATCAACAAAACCGTTACCGTCAATGCCCCGCCGGGAACGACCGTCATCTATCAGGACAGCGAGCCGGTACACCGCTACGGCTATCCCTACCCGCCTTACCCGCGTCCGTATCCCGCGCGTCGGATTTACCGGTATTGAAAAATGTCTGTGGAAGCGATTTATGAAAAACTGACCAAGTTGCCCACCGTTATTGGTCTGGATAATGAAGTCCTGTTGATTGAGGAACTTCAAAAAAGCGAGATAGAAGACATCAGGCAAAATCTGGACAGCTTCTTGTCTATATTGAATGACCTGCAAATTTCGCATCAAAGTGACGGCATATTCGGCGTGACGCCTGAGAACAAGCACATTTTTTTCAGTTTTGTTTTTTGGCTTCAGACTGTTCAAAATAAAATTGGAATGGATATAAGCCGGTACGCCGATGGGTTTGATACCGATTTCAGCGGCGATTTGACCATATAAGGACGGATAAAAACCGTATTCCTTATCGGCACGCTGTTTCAGACGACCTCTTTCTATAGTGGATTAACTTTAAATCAGGACAAGGCGACGAAGCCGCAGATAGTACAAAATCAGGACAAGGCGACGAAGCCGCAGACATTACAGATAGTACGGAACCGATTCACTTGGTGCTTTAAGCACCTTAGAGAATCGTTCTCTTTGAGCTAAGGCGAGGCAACGCCGTACTGGTTTAAATTTAATCCACTATAAATCACGGCACTTTGTCCGTCCCGACTTCCTTAACGGTGTCTTCCCGCCGTTTTTTCCCGTAAAATAATGCCTTTAACTCCCGATACTTGTTTTCAGACGACCCGTCCCCACCGTAGAGGTCGTCTGGAATCTACTCTATCTCAATCAAAACAATACAATGATTCAAAAAATATTCTCATGGTTCGAATCCCGAATCGACCCCTATCCCGAAGCCGCCCCGAAAACGCCTGAAAAAGGGCTGTGGCGGTTTGTCTGGAGCAACATCGAAGGCTTGCGCAAATGGATTGCCGTATTGGCGGTGTTTACCGCCGGTATCGGTATCATGGAAGCCCTGCTGTTTCAATTTATGGGCAAAGTCGTGGACTGGCTCGGCAAATACACGCCCGCGACCCTGTTTGCCGAAAAAGGCTGGGCGTTGACGGCAATGGCGGGGATGATGGTGTTTTTCGCCCTTTGGACCTTCCTCGCGTCCAACGTGCGCCTGCAAACCCTGCAAGGCGTGTTCCCCATGCGCCTGCGCTGGAATTTCCACCGCCTGATGCTGGGGCAGAGTCTCGGTTTCTATCAGGACGAATTTGCCGGCCGCGTGTCCGCCAAAGTCATGCAGACCGCGCTGGCGATGCGCGACGTGGTGATGACGGTTGCCGACATGGTTGTGTATGTGCTGGTGTATTTCATTACTTCCGGCGTGATTTTGATTTCGTTCGACGGCTGGCTGCTGCTGCCCTTTATCGGCTGGATTATCGGCTTCGCCTTAGTGATGCGCTTCCTGATTCCCAAGCTTGGGAAAACCGCCGCGCGTCAGGCGGATGCGCGTTCGCTGATGACCGGCCGCATTACCGACGCCTATTCCAACATCACCACCGTCAAACTCTTCTCCCACGGCGCGCGCGAAGCGGCTTACGCCAAGCAGTCGATGGAAGAATTTATGGTTACGGTACACGCCCAAATGCGTTTGGCGACGCTTCTGCACACCTGCAGCTTCATCGTCAACAGCTCGCTGACCGCCGGCACGACCGCGCTGGGCATCTGGCTTTGGTATCACGGGCAAGTCGGCGTCGGCGCAGTTGCTACCGCCACCGCCATGGCTTTGCGCGTCAACGGTTTGTCGCAATACATCATGTGGGAATCCGCCCGCTTGTTTGAAAACATCGGCACCGTCGGCGACGGCATGGCGACTCTGTCCAAGCCGCACACCATCCTCGACAAGCCGAACGCCCTGCCGCTAAAAGTGTCGCAAGGCGAAATCAAGTTCGAACACGTCGATTTCTCCTACGAAGCCGGCAAACCGCTGCTCAACGGCTTCAACCTCACCATCCGCCCGGGCGAAAAAGTCGGCTTGATCGGACGCAGCGGCGCGGGCAAATCCACCATCGTCAACCTGCTTTTGCGCTTCTACGAACCGCAAAGCGGCACGATTTCGATTGACGGGCAAAACGTCGACAGCGTAACCCAAGAAAGCCTGCGCGCCCAAATCGGTCTGGTCACGCAAGACACCTCGCTGCTGCACCGTTCCGTGCGCGACAACATCGTTTACGGCCGTCCCGATGCGACTGATGCCGAAATGATTTCCGCCGCCGAACGCGCCGAAGCCGCCGACTTCATCCCCAACCTTTCCGACGCCAAAGGGCGGCGCGGCTATGATGCACACGTCGGCGAACGCGGCGTGAAACTCTCCGGCGGCCAACGCCAACGCATCGCCATCGCCCGCGTCATGCTCAAAGACGCGCCGATCCTGCTGCTTGACGAAGCCACCAGCGCGCTCGACTCCGAAGTCGAAGCCGCCATCCAAGAAAGCCTCGACAAAATGATGGACGGCAAAACCGTCATCGCCATCGCCCACCGACTCTCCACCATCGCCGCGATGGACAGGCTCATCGTCTTGGACAAAGGCCGCATCATCGAAGAAGGCAGCCACGCCGAACTCCTCGAAAAACAAGGTCTCTACGCCAAACTCTGGGCGCACCAAAGCGGCGGTTTCTTGAGTGAACACGTCGATTGGGAACATAATTGAGTGTCTTGCAGTAAGTAAAAGGTCGTCTGAAAATCCGGTTTTGAGTTTCAGACGACCCCAGTTCAAAATCATCTCGTCAGGGCGCAAGATTGCGCCCTTCTTTTTTGGGTATAAATTACGAATCTGACCGCAGGATGGAAGGTTCGTCTGAAACCGAAAATCAGGTTTCAGACGACCTTTTTTGATTTCGGCATAACGATGCGCTAAACTTCCCGCTTGTGCCGCCTGACAGGGCGGATGGCAGATTGCCCCCTGTTCTCCTGATTTCGCCTGTTTTCATGAGCAAGCGGACAACAGGTTTTCTGCCGCTTTACCGCAGCCGAGCCGATAAAAACACGACGGAGCGCATACCGCGACAGGTTTCGCGCCGTTCGGCTGAATATATGTTCCAAACCAAAAATCCATCTATAAAGGTCGTCTGAAAATGAAACCATTGCTGATTCAAACACTGCGTACTACGCTGACTGCGTCTGTCGTACTCATGCTCGCTGCCTGTCCGAGCCATAATTCCGGCAAATCGGACAACAAGCCGCATACCCAGACCGCGGATACCGCCAAGCCCAAAGCCGTGGTCGCCCTTGCGCTTGGTGGCGGCGCATCCAAAGGCTTTGCCCATATCGGCATTATCAAAGTCTTGAAAGAAAACAATATTCCCGTCAAAGTCGTGACCGGTACATCCGCAGGCTCCATCGTCGGCAGCCTGTACGCTTCAGGCATGTCGCCCGACCGCCTCGAACTCGAAGCCGAAATTTTGGGCAAAACTGACTTGGTTGACCTGACCCTCTCCACCAGCGGCTTTATCAAAGGCGAAAAACTGCAAAACTACATCAACTACAAAGTCGGCAACCGCTCCATCCAACAATTTCCGATCAAATTCGCCGCCGTCGCCACCGATTTTGAAAGCGGCAAAGCCGTCGCCTTCAACCGAGGCAACGTCGGACAGGCAGTGCGGGCGTCCGCTTCCATCCCCAACGTGTTCCAGCCCGCCGTGATTGGCGGCCGCCGATATGTGGACGGCGGTCTGTCGCAACCCGTTCCCGTCAGCGCGGCTAAAAAACAAGGTGCCAATTTCATCATCGCCGTCGATATTTCCGCCCGTCCGGTGAAAAACGTCAACAAAGACTTTTTCTCGTATCTTGACCAAACGTTCAACGTCATGAGCATTCCGCTGCTCCAACATGAATTGGGTCAGGCAAACGTCGTGATCAAACCGAAAGTGTTGGAGATGGGTTCTATCGGCGGTTTCGACCAAAAACGACGTGCCATCCAATTGGGTGAGGAAGCCGCCCGTGCCGCCCTGCCGGAAATCAAGCGCAAACTCGCCGCCTATCAATATTAATCAATCATTTACCGCATCAAAAAGGTCGTCTGAAAACAGCTTTTCCGTTTTCAGACGACCTCCGTTATAGTGGATTAACTTTAAATCAGGACAAGGCGACGAAGCCGCAGATAGTACAAAATCAGGACAAGGCGACGAAGCCGCAGACATTACAGATAGTACGGAACCGATTCACTTGGTGCTTTAAGCACCTTAGAGAATCGTTCTCTTTGAGCTAAGGCGAGGCGCAACGCCGTACTGGTTTAAAGTTAATCCACTATACATCGCGGGACAGCATCAAAGGATGTTTTATGAACAACAAACTCATCGCCTTGATATTAATCGGCGTTTCGCTGAACGCAGCGGCAGACAGCGCGGAAGACAATCTGATGAACGCGCGTTCCGCCTACCGCGCCGCCCTGAAGCAGCAAACCGGCAACGACAGCAAAATCATTTCCCTGCAAAGCGACCTTGAAGACGCGCAATACCGCCTGCAAAAAGCCCAAGCCGACATCGTCCGCTTGCAGGGCGAGCTTCAGGCGGCAATGAATGTGAAAAGCCAGCAGGCGGAAACCTTGAGGCAGGCTGGGCAGCAGCTCGATTCCGCGTGGGGCGCCGTGTACGGACCGGGCGGAACCAAAGCAGGGCGGTAAACGGTTTGCTGCTTCGATGGACACGTTGTCCATTCTTTCTATTCAAACAAAAGGTCGTCTGAAATCGGTTTCCCGTTTTCAGATGACCTTTTTCAATACCTATCGTTTAAGCGTTCAGTAAACTTTCATCCAGCGTCAGCTCTTCATTTTTGTTCACCGCCACTTTGCGTGTCAGGACGTTTTGCGCGATTTCTTGCGCTTCAGCGAGCGAGTGCATCATGTAGGTGCCGCATTGGTATTCGTTCAATTCGGGGATTTTGCTTTGGTCTTTGACATTGACCACATCCTGCATCGAAGCGAGCCATGCGTCGGCGACCTGCTGCTCGTCGGGCGTGCCGATGAGGCTCATGTAGAAACCGGTGCGGCAGCCCATCGGTGAAATATCGATGATTTCGACGCCGTTGCCGTTCAAGTGGTCGCGCATAAAGCCCGCGAACAAATGCTCCAGCGTGTGGATGCTTTTTTCGGACAGGATTTCTTTGTTGGGAACGCAAAAGCGCAGGTCGAATACGGTAATGGTGTCGCCTTTGGGCGTGGTCATTGTTTTCGCCACACGCACGGCAGGGGCGTGCATACGGGTGTGGTCAACCTTGAAACTGTCTAACAGGGGCATTTTGTTATCCTTTTGAGTGGGTTATGTAGGTTTTCGGGATAGGATTTTGTCCAGCAATTCATCGTCCAAGACGCGGTTTTCGACTTTCACCCATTCTCCGTCTGTTTCAGGGAAGCCGTTGCGGCAATATCCTGCCTGCTCGACAAAATCATAGACGGCATGGATGTAGTCGTTGATGCACAAAGCTGCCAAAGTGCAGGCATCGTCCCATAAGATCAAGACATGATTGGGGATATGTTTGTCGGATACATCTTCGACATTGTAGATATGCAAGGCATCCAAAATCCCATCTTTCGAGGCGGCATAAAAGTAGCCTGTGTCGCCGTCGTCTTCAAAGACGACGCCATAAGGGACATGTTCGAAAAATGATTGTAAAACTTCGGGCGTGCCGACAGTAAAGTCTTTGATTTCGGAAGTTAGATACAGAGGTAATTGTGCCATTGGGTAACGCTCTCTTTGTGATAACACTCAAATTACAATTCGGCAATTTCCACCGCTTCACCCGAAGCCGCGCTTAAGGCTTCGTTCAAAACATCGTAAAAATCGCGACTGTCGCGCGTTGCTAGCCATTTGCTGTTTTGCTCGGCAAAATGGTAGCCGCCGCTTTTTGCGGCAATCCATAATTCTTGGTTTGGCGTGTGGCGGTTGACGATGATTTGCGTGCCGTCCGCCGCTTCGATGGTCAGGACGTTTCCAGCAAACTGGCAGTCGAAATCCCAGCCGTTTTCGTCGATTTGGTCTTCGATGTGTTCGAACAATTCTTCGCTCATGCGGATGAATTCGCTTTCGGTCATCATGGCTTTTTGCGTGTTTTTTGTTTAAGATACCGAATCTTGCCACATTCGCGCTTATGAAGGAAGTTTACCGATGAAATACGGCGTATTTTTTGCGGCGGCAACCGCCCTCCTGCTTTCAGCCTGCGGTTACAAAGGCGACCTCTACTTGCCCAAAGAAGGCGACAAGGCGCGTTTCGGCGTGATCCAAACCGGCTTAAAAGTCCATTCTTCCAAAGAGCCGACCAATCAAACCAACGACTAAGTCTGACCACCATGACCCTGCATTGCGAACAAGTCCCTTACCCCCGCCTTGCCGAAGAATTCGGCACGCCGCTTTATGTGTACAGCCAATCCGCGCTGACCGAAGCATTTGAAAATTATCAAACCGCGTTTGCCGCGCTTTCCCCGCTCGTCTGCTACGCCGTCAAGGCAAATGGCAATCTGAGCATCATCAAACACTTCGCCTCGCTGGGTAGCGGTTTCGATATCGTCTCCGGCGGCGAATTGGCACGCGTTTTGGCGGCGGGCGGCGACGCGGCGAAAACCATATTTTCAGGCGTGGGCAAAAGCGAGGCGGAAATCGAGTTCGCGCTTCATGCCGGCGTGAAATGCTTCAATATGGAAAGCATCCCCGAAATCGACCGCATTCAAAAGGTTGCCGAACGCTTGGGCAAAACCGCGTCCGTCTCCCTGCGCGTCAACCCCGATGTCGATGCCAAAACCCATCCCTACATCTCCACAGGCTTGAAAGCCAACAAATTCGGCATCGCCTACGCCGACGCGCTCGAAGCCTACCGCCACGCCGCCCGCCAAAGCCACCTCAAAATCATCGGCATCGACTGCCACATTGGTTCGCAGCTGACCGACCTCAGCCCGCTCATCGAAGCCTGCGAACGCATTTTGATTTTGGTCGACCAATTGGCGGATGAAGGCATCGTTTTAGAACATCTGGACTTAGGCGGCGGCGTCGGCATCGTTTATCAAGACGAAACCGTCCCCGATTTGGGCGCGTATGCCCAAGCGGTGCAAAAACTGATCGGTACACGTCGTCTGAAACTCATCCTCGAACCCGGCCGCAGCTTGGTCGGCAATGCAGGATCGCTACTGACGCGCGTCGAGTTCGTCAAACACGGCGAAGAGAAAAACTTCGTCATGGTCGATGCCGCCATGAACGACCTCATGCGCCCCGCACTGTATGACGCCTATCACCATATCGAAGCGGTAGAAGCAAAAAACATCCCGCCGCTGACCGCCAACATCGTCGGCCCGATTTGCGAAACCGGCGACTTCCTTGGCAAAGACCGCACTATCGCCTGCGAAGAAGGCGATTTGCTGGTTATCCGCAGCGCAGGCGCATACGGCGCCAGCATGGCAAGCAATTACAACACGCGCAACCGGGCGGCGGAAGTTTTGGTGGACGGTAACGAATACCGGCTTATCCGCCGACGCGAAACCTTAGAACAGCAAATGGCAAACGAAATGGCTTGTTTGTAAGGTTTGATCGTTTATAGCCCATAAACCACCAAGCGGGTTTATGGGCTAAAGATTAATTAAATCAAGGTATTTTAGTTTTAGGATATGACCCTCCATACGTTTTCAGACGACCCCTCACCATTCCCCGTACAAACTCAGGACAAACACGATATGACCTTAGACCAATGGCTGCGCCATTCGCAGTTGCCGAGACTTGAAGCCCGTATGTTGCTGCAATATGCAGGCGGGTATAGTCGCGTGCAGTTGGTCACGCAAGGCGCTGATCCGCTGCCGGAAGCAGTAGCCGCGCAACTGGATATCCTTCAGACACGTCGTCTGAAAGGCGAGCCGATGGCGTATATTTTGGGCGGACGCGAGTTTTACGGACGATGGTTTGAAGTCAGTCCTGACGTGTTGATTCCCCGTCCTGAAACCGAGCATTTGGTGGAGGCGGTTATCGAGCATCTTCCTGAAAACGGACAGGTTTGGGATTTGGGAACGGGCAGCGGGGCGGTCGCCGTGACGGTGGCGTTGGAAAGAACGGATGCGGCAGTGCGCGCTTCCGATATCAGCGGCGGAGCGTTGGCGATTGCCCGTAAAAACGCGGAAACTCTGGGCGCAAGGGTCGAGTTTGCATTGGGTTCGTGGTTTGAGACGGATAAGACGTCGTCTGAAGACAAACACCGCTTCGATGTCATTGTTTCCAATCCGCCTTATATCGAAGCCGGCGACGAGCATTTGAGCCAAGGGGATTTGAGATTCGAGCCGCAAACGGCGTTGACAGATTTTGCCGACGGCTTGAGCTGTATTCGAGAGCTGGCGCAGCGCGCGCCGGAATTTTTAAAAGAGGGCGGATGGCTGCTGCTGGAACATGGTTACAACCAAGGCGCAGCAGTGCGGCAGATTTTGACGGCAAACGGCTTTGCCGAAGTCAGTACGCAACAAGATTTGGCAGGGCTGGACAGATTGACTTTAGGCATGTTCCGCCACATCGAATAATGTTTTCCAGCGGTTGAAAGTGAAGCCGCCAATCTGCCGCCTGCCGTATCGTGTCCGTTTATTGTGGTTTAATCATGCAGCGTCGCAGCATGTAAAGTATTTTCCAATAAAGTAGCAATCGTCATCGGACCGACCCCGCCGGGTACCGGGGTAATCATGCCCGCCCGTTCTTTTGCCACATCAAATTCCACATCGCCGCACAGGCTGCCATCTTCCAAACGGTTAATCCCGACATCAATCACCACCGCGTCGGGTTTAATCCATTCCCCTTTGACAAAATTGGGAATCCCGACGCCTACCACCACAATATCGGCAGCCCCGACTTCCTTGTCCAAGTTTTCCGTCGCACTGTGGCAAATCGTTACCGTGGCGCGGGCAAGCAGCAGCTCCAATGCCTGCGGGCGTCCGACAATATTCGATGCCCCGACAACCACTGCTTTCTTGCCTTTCGGATCGATGCCGTAAGCCTCCAGCAGCGTCATCACGCCTTTGGGCGTACAAGGGCGCATCAGAGGCATTTTTACCACCAAACGACCCACGTTATAAGGATGGAAACCGTCCACATCTTTGTCCGGATGGATACGTTCCAAAACAGCCTGACTGTCTAAGCCTTCAGGAAGCGGAAGCTGAACCAAAATACCGTCTACTTCCGCGTTTGCATTCAATTCATCAATCAGTTTCAACAAATCTTCCTGAGAAGTCGATGCAGGCAGTTCATAAGACAAAGACCGGATGCCGCATTTTTGGCAGGCTGCTTTTTTGTTGCGGACATATACCGCGCTGGCAGGATTGTCTCCGACCAATACTACCGCCAAACAAGGCGCACGCAATCCCGACTCAAGCCGTTTGGCTACCGCAGCGGACACCAGCTGCAAACGCTCCTGCGATATTTTTTTACCGTCAATCAATTGGGCTGTCATGAAATTTCCATTTGGTTATCAATAAATAGCAAACGCAATTATCGCATTTTTAAACCGATTTGGCAGTCGGATAACAGCAAAAACCGAAACTGTATTTTTGAACGGCATTACACCCGATATGAAGTAGGCAAAAAATTAAATTTTAAATAAAAATAAACAGATAATTTAGAAAAAAGAAAAATGATCTCAAATTGGATTGACAGGATTTCAGCGTATCTGTATATTCCCATTCTTCAGTCGGGGCGTAGCGCAGCCCGGTTAGCGCATCTGCTTTGGGAGCAGAGGGTCGTGAGTTCGAATCCCACCGCCCCGACCACACAAAAAATTCAGCACGAATCGGCATGAGCGCCCGTAGCTCAACCGGATAGAGCACCGACCTTCTAAGTCGGGGGTTACAGGTTCGATTCCTGTCGGGCGTGCCAAAAGTTAATGGTGGCTGTAGCTCAGTTGGTAGAGCCCTGGATTGTGATTCCAGTTGTCGTGGGTTCGAGCCCCATCAGCCACCCCAAATAAAAAATCCTGCATAGCAATATGCAGGATTTTTTATTTTCTATTGCATTTCAAATAGCGGTTGGACTTGCGCGTCATCCGTGAGAATTGAAGTATTTGGCTTTTTAGGTAGCTTTGAGGTCGTCTGAAAAGACCTTTTGAAAGTCATTCTAACGAAACGGATTTTTCATACGATTTTAAAAGGAAACTCATGCACATCACATTTCCTGAATGGTTTGATGATCTTGCCGAATTTGAAGCCGAGAACAAAGGCTGTCTATTGGATTTCCCATTATGTATCAATGGGCAAAATTTTGTTTTTACCTTCTACGATTTATGCCGCCTCAACCAAACCCATGCCGATGAATCTGACTCAGTCGGTTTTTTGAAAAACGAAGCAGTCGTTGTGCTGCAAGCGGTAAATCGGGCAAACATCACCTGCTTTGTTCAAGCATTTTTCCAAATAGAATGAAAAATAAAAACATGAAAAAGCACATCACAGACCTGCGCAACGCCCTGTATAACCATGATTTAACTGTTGCTTCTGAAGAGGACAGTCCCGCCTTCCCTGCCATGTGGACGCTGTCACATCCCTATTTCACGCTGCCGATGACCATTGCTTTTTATAATGTGAACGATATCAGCGTTATACCGCTGCACGAGAGTTTCGGTTGCTATCTGATGGAGCAGCCCGAAATATCGCTGTATTTCACCAAAACAAACCGCCATTCGTGGCAGCGTGATTTGACCGTTTTTATTAAAACGCTGATGCAATACATTCACTCAACCGAAGCGAAACGCGACAAGGTTGTCCGAAAGGATATTTGAACAAACAGTCTTCCTGTAAATACGGTTTCCAAACAGAAAGACGTCGTCTGAAAAACAGTAAAGGGTTTTCAGACGACGTCTTTGTTTTTACGCGTTTCTTAGAAGCGGTAGTTAACGCTCAGACGAACATCACGACCGATGCCCGGCAGGGTTTCGCCGCGTTGGCTGTGCGGATAGTAGAACTTGTTGAACACGTTGTTGACTGCGAAGTTGACGTTGAGCGTATCTTTGCCCAGCGGTTTCCAGTTGGCGAATATGTCGTTCACGCCGTAGCCTTTGCGTTTGACTTCGCCCTTGTCGCGAACCAATACCGAACCGGAGGCTTTTTGGAGGTAGCGACCACGCCAGCCGATTTCCAAATTCGGATTTTGGAAGCGGTAGGAGAGGGAGGTCGTCCAAGTGCGGCCGGTTTGTACGGCAAATTCGGGGTTTGCGCTTAACAGGTTTTCAGGATGGGTGTCGTAGATGCGCGGTTTGCTGTGGCTGACGCCGACTTTAGCCAGCAGGCCGCCTGTGCGGTAGGATGCGCCCAATTCATAGCCATGGTTTTTGATGTAGCCCGCATTGACGATTTCGCGTACGCCTGCAATCGGATTGCCTGCGGCATCATGGCGTTGCTGCGGACCTGCGACGGCATCTTTGATTTTTTGCCAGAAATAGCTACCGTTAGCGGCAAAGTTGCCGTTGTTGTAGTTGAAGCCGATTTCGGTATTGCGGGCGCGTTCGGCTTTGGTGCCGTCTGCAATCGACGTGATGGCGTTTCTGCGTCCATGTTGGCGCATCGCATCGTAAAGGCGCGGGCTGCGGGATGCGTAGTTGTGGCTGGCACTGAGATTCCAGTGTTCGTGCGGCTGCCAAATCACACCGAAGCTCGGGTTGACTGTGCCGTCGGAAACGGATTTGCCGTCATGAGTTTTGATGTCGAAATGGTCGTAGCGTAAGCCGCCTGTAAGAGTAAAGTCGCCGATGTCGTGGATGGCTTCGGCGTAAATGCCGGCATCGCTTTTCTTCGGATTGCTCAAGGCAGGATTGAAGAATACCGGTGGTTTGATTTCTTGATGGCGGTAGTTGACGCCGTATTTGATTAATGTGTTTTCGCCAATGCGGCTGTCCAGATTGAAATTCGCGCCTTTGGTTTCGATAACGGTCGTGTTCGGGCCGGGCAGGTTGCCTGCGTAGCCGTTTTTGCTGTCATCGGCGGAATAGCGTTCGTTTTTCATGATATAGGCGTTGGCATCCAGTTTTTCAACAAAGCCTAAGTTGTTCGCCGTCCATGCCAAATTGGTGTTGGAGAGACTGGTTTCGCGGTAGGTCGGGGCTTGGCGTGCCAAAGTCAGACGCGGGTCGTTGGTGGAAGTAAATTCTTCACGGACGGTGCGGATGCCTCGGTGTTGATCATTCATGTGGCTTAACACTAAGCGGTGGTCGCCGAAGGTGGCGCCGATTTTGGCAAGATAGCTGCGTTTGTCCAATCCGCTGTACGGTACGGTTTTGCCGCCGTTGCTGTTTGTATAGCCTTTGCCGGGTTTGTAATCTTTTTCATCGTTGCGGCTGTAAGAGAACAAACCGTCGAAGTTGCCGGCTTTTCCGAACACGCTTGCGCCGTAGCTTACGCCGTCATTAGAGGCATAGCCGCTGTTGAGGCGTACACCCCAGTTTTTGTCCAAACCTTTGAGCAAGTCTTCGGCATCGACTGTTTTGGTAATAATCGCACCGTTGGTAGCGCCGATACCGGCAGATGCGGAACCCGCGCCTTTCTGTACGGAGACGATTTTGACCAGCGCTGGGTCGATGATGAAACGGCCTTGGTGATACAGC
Organism: Neisseria sp. HMSC064E01; assembly: GCF_001808875.1. Taxonomy (NCBI): domain Bacteria; kingdom Pseudomonadati; phylum Pseudomonadota; class Betaproteobacteria; order Neisseriales; family Neisseriaceae; genus Neisseria; species Neisseria sp. HMSC064E01. Next base: position 77,384 of record NZ_KV794946.1, on the reverse strand, counting down.
ATTTGGCTGTCGGAATAGGCGTTGTCCACCTTAATATCCACCGAGTTCTGTCCCATGCCGCGCAGCGTCAGGAATTGGGACGAGCCGTTGCCGCCGCCGAAATCGATAGCAGGTTCGTCTTTCAATAATCCGCGTAAATCGGTTGCCGTGTTTTCGTCTTTTTGCTGAAGGGTAACAATGTTGGTTTTGATTTTGCTGCCTTGGCGGTCACCTTTCACAGTAACAGTATCAAGGGTAACGCTTTCTTTTGCTTCATTTTCCGCGTGGGCAAAACCGGCGGCGAGTGCCATTGAAAGCAGGCTGAAGCGGAACAGAGGTGAAGTCATGGAAATTTCCTTTTGTTGGATAAGTTTCAGTTAATCGATAAATTATTTATTAATAATAATTTTTATTTTATTTTAAAGATAGGATATTATTTTGTAAAGGTGTGCATAGGTTTGCGCCAATAGTGTCTGGTTTTTTCTTGATTGAACCATTTGAAGTTTGCCGACTGTAAAAGGTCGTCTGAAAATATTTGTCTGCTTGGGCAGCATTGAACGTAGGGCGGGGATGGTGCGCAACCTGTTATGCCCGTTTTCAGACGACCTTAAGCGGAAAATTTTTGCTTCTTCCCTTGAATTTATCGTGCCGAACCCTAATTTGCCGCTGTGTTCAGGTAAGTTTTTTGATGAACTTGCCGCCTTCTTTTTCAAACCGCATCTGCCGGATGAAGGCAGATGATTGTTTTCAAACTATTTATCGGAGCATAAAACATGACCATCCGTCCTTTACACGACCGCGTCGTCGTCAAACGCTTGGAAGCTGAAGAGAAAACCGCATCAGGCATCGTCCTGCCGGGTGCAGCCGCTGAAAAACCCGACATGGGCGAAGTGATCGCCGTAGGTGCGGGCAAAATCGGTAAAGACGGCGAACGCCGTCCACTGGATGTCAAAGTCGGCGACAAAGTGATTTTCGGTAAATACAGCGGTCAAACCGTTAAAGCCGACGGCGAAGAGCTGTTGGTGATGCGTGAAGAAGATATTTTCGGTATTGTGGAGTAATTATTATGGCAACTCATGCAGCTGCATTGGGCCATGCAAAAGAAATAGCTGGAAAAGCATTCTCAGAAGCTATTCAGAATATTGATAAAGCAGTTGGTACACCTGGATATGCAGCAAATCATCCAGAGCTTATTAGAGCTTATATTGAATTATTTTTAGCAGTCTATCAAACAGATAGAGCTGCGGAAAAATAAAAAATTTTAGGTAATTTGCAAAATTTTTTAATTAAATCTACTTAATAGGAATCAGTAAAATGGCAGCAAAAGACGTACAGTTCGGTAACGAAGTCCGCCAAAAAATGGTCAGCGGCGTGAACACTCTGGCAAACGCCGTCCGCGTAACTTTGGGTCCTAAAGGCCGCAACGTAGTCGTTGACCGCGCATTCGGCGGTCCGCACATCACTAAAGACGGCGTTACCGTCGCTAAAGAAATCGAACTGAAAGACAAATTCGAAAACATGGGTGCGCAAATGGTGAAAGAAGTCGCGTCCAAAACCAACGACGTAGCGGGCGACGGTACCACTACCGCCACCGTACTGGCGCAAGCCATCGTTGCCGAAGGCATGAAATACGTGACCGCCGGCATGAACCCGACCGACCTGAAACGCGGTATCGACAAAGCCGTCGCCGCTTTGGTTGAAGAGCTGAAAAACATCGCCAAACCTTGCGACACTTCCAAAGAAATCGCCCAAGTCGGCTCAATTTCCGCCAACTCCGACGAACAAGTCGGCGCGATTATTGCCGAAGCGATGGAAAAAGTCGGCAAAGAAGGCGTGATTACCGTTGAAGACGGCAAATCTTTGGAAAACGAATTGGATGTCGTAGAAGGTATGCAGTTCGACCGCGGCTACCTGTCTCCTTACTTCATCAACGACGCGGAAAAACAAATCGCTGCGCTGGACAATCCGTTTGTATTGCTGTTCGACAAAAAAATCAGCAACATCCGCGACCTGTTGCCTGTTTTGGAACAAGTGGCAAAAGCCAGCCGTCCGCTGTTGATTATCGCTGAAGACGTAGAAGGCGAAGCCTTGGCGACTTTGGTGGTGAACAACATCCGCGGCATCCTGAAAACCGTTGCCGTGAAAGCTCCGGGCTTTGGCGACCGCCGCAAAGCCATGTTGCAAGACATCGCCATCCTGACCGGCGGCACCGTGATTGCCGAAGAAGTCGGCCTGTCTTTGGAAAAAGCCACTCTGGAAGACTTGGGTCAAGCCAAACGCATCGAAATCGGTAAAGAAAACACCACCATCATCGACGGCTTCGGCGACGCTGCCCAAATCGAAGCGCGTGTTGCCGAAATCCGCCAACAAATCGAAACCGCAACCAGCGATTACGACAAAGAAAAACTGCAAGAGCGCGTTGCCAAACTGGCAGGCGGCGTGGCAGTGATTAAAGTCGGTGCCGCTACCGAAGTCGAAATGAAAGAGAAAAAAGACCGCGTGGAAGACGCGCTGCACGCTACCCGCGCAGCCGTTGAAGAAGGCGTGGTTGCCGGCGGCGGCGTAGCCCTGTTGCGCGCCCGTGCCGCTCTGGAAAACCTGCACACCGGCAATGCCGACCAAGACGCAGGCGTACAAATCGTCTTGCGCGCCGTTGAGTCTCCGCTGCGCCAAATCGTTGCCAACGCAGGCGGCGAGCCTAGCGTAGTGGTGAACAAAGTGCTGGAAGGCAAAGGCAACTACGGTTACAACGCAGGTTCCGGTGAATACGGCGACATGATTGAAATGGGCGTACTCGACCCCGCCAAAGTAACCCGCTCCGCGCTGCAACACGCCGCGTCTATCGCCGGCCTGATGCTGACGACCGATTGCATGATTGCCGAAATCCCTGAAGAAAAACCGGCTATGCCTGATATGGGCGGCATGGGTGGTATGGGCGGCATGATGTAAGGTTGCCCAAACCTGAGCGCAAACAAAAACCTGCACGGACAACCGTGCAGGTTTTTTCTTATTTGAAAGAAGGTCGTCTGAAAACGGGTAGGGCGGATTTTCAGACGACCCCTAGCTTATCTTGCCTGCTCCATAGCAGCCATTAATGCATTAAAATTTTGCATCAGCGTTGCTTTATCGAACCAGCCGGCCAGTGTAAACAGCTGTATAAAAATCCCTATAATCACAACCATACAGCAGAAGTACAAAAGATAGCCTTTGAATACCGTCCAGACTTTGACTTGACCCATTTGCATCAAGCCGACAGCTTGCGCCCAAAACGCCCAAGTCTTCCAAAACATCAACAGCGGCGTAATTTGCGGGATATAAAACACAAGCAGCGCTGGAATCATCAAAGCTTCCGATGCCAAGATGAATCCCCATAAAGGCAGGCGCGGCGCGCCGTTTATACTTAAAACATAACGCATCACACGGCTCAAAATCAGCCACTTTATGACGGTAACCAACACGCCAAAGACGACAGCCGCAGTGCTGACGCCGAGCAAGGGAGACATATCTGCCGCATTAATCATGCCCAACAACAGCAAAATTGCCAAAATGACAGGCAGCGTATAGAAATAATCAGCAGGATTCTTATAGCGCAGGCGCAGAATATCCCACATATCTTTTAAAAAAACATACAACATCAAACAGATATCTTCAGAAACAAAAAAGCGATTGTATCTTAAAACGACACATAGGTCGTCTGAAATCGACAATCCATCCCCGATGGAAAAATTGTGGATGCCAACGGTCGATATCCGGCGGATTTCGTTGAAAATCATCGAAATTTAATTTAAGTTAAAACAAAAGTTTATAAAATATCTCCGCACCATTTCAAAATAAACCTTGCATGAACCTGTTGTTTTTGGTTTAATGCCCACTTCCCTGCAATGCAGATGAAGGCCAGATAGCTCAGTTGGTAGAGCAACGGATTGAAAATCCGTGTGTCGGCGGTTCGATTCCGCCTCTGGCCACCATAAAAACCGCCTAAGGCGGTTATTTTTTTATCTCGTGCCATCAAGCATCATCAAACCAATCTCTCATCGATAAGATATCACACAGTTTTCAGTTTCACTCTGTTATCTGATTCCCCCCTTTCCGCTAATCAAAACGTCTTTTATGTTTGAAATACAAAAACGAAGGTCGTCTGAAAACATATAGTGGATTAAATTTAAACCAGTACGGCGTTGCCTCGCCTTAAGCTCAAAGAGAACGATTTTCTAAGGTGCTGAAGCACCCAAGTGAATGGTTCCGTACTATCTGGATTTTGGGGAATTTTGCAAAGGTCTCTATCTGTACTATCTGCGGCTTCGTCCGCCTTGTCCTGATTTTTGTTAATCCACTATAAAAGCCGGTTTTAACTGCTCCAACTTCATTTTCAGACGACCTTTTTGCCTTTAGTCTTTGCGTGGCGTCCAATAGACGTCTTCTTTTTTGACGATACCGCGTTTAAGGATATCGGCGGCTAAGGCTGCGGTGTCGGGCGGATTTTGATAGAACGCCGCATCTTCCTTGCTCATCGCCGAGTAGATGCCTTTCCAATGGGTTTTGGCTGGAGGCAGGGGCAGGACTTCGTCTAGGTGCGGGAAGGTGTAGAAGGGGTTGCCGCTTTTTGTGCCTGTGCCCATAATGGCTTTTTCTAGCTCGACATAGGCTGCTTCGCGAACAGGATCAGCAGGTGTAGCCGAAAATTCCTTCATATAGGCTTTTGACTTACCATAAACTTTCCTTAAAGATAAAGCAGCAGTCCCTCCTCCTTCACCACCTTGACGTACAGCATTATGCATTAATTGTAAGGACTCTTTTAGGTTGCCGCGTATTGAATATATCACACCTAATCTGTTCATTGCGGTAGAAAACCCTTGCTTCGCAGCACAGCTCAATAACAGTTCTCGAACCTTTTTATTATTAAACTGTTTATCGTAAATTAAAGACAACTCATATTGCGCCAGCGGCACGCCCAAATCCACAGCCTTTTGCAAATAGGCAAGACCAAGTTGTGGGTTGCGGCGATAACCTGCATTGCCTTCGTACAGCGCGTCAAACAACCAGTAGTTCGCCATTGCCCAATTTTTATCTAAACCGTAGTGCAGCCATTTGCGGGCACGGTTGTGCAAGGGGTTGTACATAATGCCGGTCGAACCTTGAACATGGGTGTAGAGCAGGTAGAGATTGTTAATTGCCTGATAATGCCCCTTTGATGCCGCCGCTTCGTACAAGACAATCATGTCCTGAAATTCCTCTTTATTCATACGCCAGTCTTTGGCATCAAGCAGGGTAGCAGCGCGATACCAAAGATGGGATTCGGCATCGGGTGGGGACGGCGGCGTCCAAGTGGCGCAGGTATATTGGGTACGCTTGGAATCAAAGGCTTTGGGTGCTGGATGGGTTTGAGTGTAATCGCGGTCGGATTGGGACGGAGAGACCGAACCGCAAGAAGTCAGCAGGGGGATAAGTAGGGCGATGAAAGTGAGTTTGTTCATGGTATGTGTTTTATTATGGTTCAGGGAGGTCGTCTGAAAACGGATTTCGGATTTCAGACGACCTTTTTGCCTTTAGTCTTTGCGCGGCGACCAATAGACGTCTTCTTTTTTGACAATGCCGCGTTTGAGAATCTCGGCGGCTAAGGCTGCGGTGTCAGGCGGGTTTTGATAGAACGCTGCGTCTTCTTTACTCATTGCAGAGTAGATGCCTTTCCAATGGGTTTTGGCGGG
>NZ_KV794946.1:70954-71600 GCF_001808875.1 Neisseria sp. HMSC064E01 | reverse complement strand
AGAAGGGGTTGCCGCTTTTGGTGCCTGTGCCTGTAAGTGCTGTATACAACTCGTTGTAAGCTGCTTCAAGGACTGGATCAGCGGGGGTGGAAACGAATTCCTTCATATAGGCTTTCGTTTTGCCATAAACGTGGCTCAAACGTAAAGCTGATTCTCCCCCACTTTCTCCTCCATAGCGCACGGCATTGTGCATTAACCGCAAGGATTCTTTCAAATCACCATCAATAGCTTTAAACGAAGATAATTGCTTCATTGCTGCAGAGAAGCCTTGTTTGGAAGCGCAACCAAGAAGCAATTCCTGAGTTTTTAAATCCTTTGTCTGATTTCTATAAATGAGAGACAGTTCATACTGCGCCAGCGGCACGCCCAAATCCACCGCCTTTTGCAAATAGGCAAGACCAAGTTGCGGGTTGCGACGATAACTCGCATTGCCTTCATACAAAGCATCAAACAACCAGTAGTTCGCCATTGCCCAATTTTTGTCTAAACCGTAGTGCAGCCATTTGCGGGCGCGGTTGTGCAAGGGGTTGTACATGATGCCGGTCGAACCTTGCACATGGGTGTAGAGCAGGTAGAGGTTGTTAATTGCCTGATAATGCCCTTTTGATGCCGCGGCTTCGTACAAGACAATCATGTCCTGAAATTC
>NZ_KV794946.1:57590-70854 GCF_001808875.1 Neisseria sp. HMSC064E01 | reverse complement strand
TAACCTTCCCCCGCCAGACGGGGGAAGGGACAAAGTTTCCGTTACAGCAACGAGTAGCGTGGGCTTTGCCCACGATATAAATATCAAGATGAATGCCTATGTGACTGTTGTCTGATTTTGATTGTTGGATAGCGGATTTCGCGGGCGAAGCCCACGCTACTTCAGTTATCCCAAATATTAATTGAATAAAACCCGCTTGGATTGAATAAAAAGGTCATCTGAAAACCCAAATCTAGGGTTTTCAGACGACCTTTTGCATCCATGCTATGTAGAACAGTCCGTCAAATCACTTCCAAAACGAAGTAATTGCGCAGCTTGTCGTACACTTTGTCGGTGACGTTGATGCAGCCGTTGGTCATGACGCGGTCGGAGACGACATCGGAGGCGATGCGTTGCATGCGGTGTTCGGAAGGCTTGAGCGTCCAAACGCGGTGCAGGGCGAAGAGGAAGTCTTTTTCCTGCTTGAAGCCGATGACTTCGCCGCCGTAGCCGGGTTTGGAAGTCTTCATCAACTGCATGTCAAATTTGCCTTTGGGCGTGGTTTTACCGATGAGTACGGGGTGGCACTGACCATCGTCGGCAAAGCACAGCTCGGCTTTGGCGGTGTTGACGATGACTTTTTTGCGTTGCATGTATTCTTTGGCGGCATCGGCTGCTGCAAAGCTGTTCAGCCCTGCCAGCAGCGATACGCCGAGGATGATTCTTTTAAACATGGTTTCCTATTATCTGCGGATGCGGTGGGGTGTTTCAGGCGCAACCTCACGGATGATGATTTGAGGTTCGGGCGCGGGTTGTGGGGCAACTTCTTGTACGGGCGGGCAGACGGCATCTTCTGGGAAGACGGCTTTCCAATGGAAGCTTCGTGCGTATTTGTGTTTGTCAAACAAGACTTTGTATTGGCAAGTGGTAATGCCTTCTACGTCAGAGCCGATGTGAGGGTTGGCGGGAACGCCGGGGGTGCGGAAGTGGAAGAGGTAGTTCCATTCGCGCACGCCGAACATACCTTCATCGTAGTGCGGACGGCCGAGGATTTTGTAAATGTCGTCTTTGCTCAGACCCGGTTTCATCTGTTCGAGTTCATCGGCGGTCGGGAATGTGCCTTGGTTTTTGTTGAAGGTTACGGAGTAGGGTTTCGGAAAGACGGGGTTGTCCGTCGTTCCGTCGGCTTTAACGTGGCTTTTGCCGGCACAGGCTGACAATACGGCTGCGGCGGCGAGGTAAAGGGCGGTTTTGGCAATGCGGGACGTTTTCATGGTTAATCCTTTTTGGTGGCGGCAGTTTTGGTCAGACAGCCGTTGCATGGTCAAGATTCGATGTTATCCGTGCGCCGCCGTTTTCATTCTGATGACATTTATTGTCACTTTGTAACAATTTCATACGGACATAAATGGAAGCGATGATATATCGTCTTCAGGCAAGCGTGTGTTTGGCACGGGTAAAATCGCGTTACTGGTTGTTTCTTTTGATGTTTAATCACATCTTTGATGAAACGTAAATTTCTCGCTTGAATTTCATGCAAGTTTTATGCCAATCTTTTCAAAAAGGTCGTCTGAAAACCGTATTTCTGGTTTTTCAGACGACCTTTTCCTTACGCCTTATTGTGTTTCGCGAACTTTATTCGCCGTAATAGGCTTTGGTCAGGATTTCCTCCATGTCGGCAACCAATGCCAGACGCGGGTTGGCGGGGGTGCATTGGTCTTCAAAGGACAGTATTGCCAGTTCTTTGCGGCCGTCGATGAAGGTTTTTTCGTCGATGCCTTGTTCTTTGAACGACATTTTGATGCCGACGTTGACCGCCAGTTCGTGACAGGCGCGGGCGAAGGATTCTACGCCTTCGGCCGGGGTGGCGCACGGCAGGCCTAAGGTACGGGCGATTTCCTGATATTTCAGGTCGGCTTTGTAGTAGTTGTACTTCGGCCAGGTGGCGGTTTTCTGCGGACGCGTGCCGTTGTAGCGGATGACGTGCGGCAGCAGGATGGCGTTGGCGCGACCGTGCGGAACGTGGTATTTGCCGCCGATTTTGTGCGCCATCGAGTGGTTGATGCCGAGGAATGCGTTGGAGAACGCCATGCCTGCGATGGTGGATGCGTTGTGCATGTGTTCGCGCGCTTCGGGGTCGGACGCGCCGTGTTTGTAGGAGCGTTCGAGGTATTGGAACACGAGCTTGATGGCTTGCAGGGCGAGGCCGTCGGTAAAGTCGTTGGCGAGCACGGAAACGTACGCTTCTACGGCGTGGGTCAGTACGTCCAGACCGGTGTCGGCGGTTACGCCGGCGGGGACGGTCATGGTAAACGCGGGATCGACGATGGCGATGGTCGGGGTCAGCGAGTAGTCGGCGATGGGGTATTTTTTGTCACCGTCGCTGATGACGGTAAACGGCGTGACTTCGGAGCCGGTGCCCGATGTGGTGGGGATACCGATGAATTTGGCTTTGCGGCCCAACTCGGGGAAGCGGAAGGCGCGTTTGCGGATGTCCATGAATTTTTGGACGAGGTCTTCAAAATCGACTTGGGGCTGTTCGTAGAAAAGCCACATGGCTTTTGCCGCGTCCATCGGCGAGCCGCCGCCCAGCGCGATGATGGTGTCGGGCTGGAAGCTGCGCATCAAATCCGTGCCTTTATAGACGGTTTGGACGCTGGGATCGGCTTCGACATCGGTGAAAAGCTGGATGGTTACTTTGTTTTTGCGTTGGTGGAGCTGGTGGGTCACTTTATCGACGAAGCCCAAATCGACCATCGAACGGTCGGTCACAATCATGACTTTTTCGCAGTCTTTCATGTCTTGCAGGTATTGGATGGAATCGCGCTCGAAATAGATTTTGGCGGGTACTTTGAACCATTGCATGTTGTTTCTCCGACGGCCTACTTTTTTGATGTTTAACAGGTTGACTGCGCTGACGTTGCCGCCGACGGAGTTTTTGCCGTAAGAGCCGCAGCCCAAGGTCAGGGACGGCAGGAAGGCGTTGTAAACGTCGCCGATGCCGCCGAAGGTGGAGGGCGAGTTCCAAATCACGCGCAGGGCTTTGACGCGGGTGCCGAAGGTTTTTGCCAATTCTTGATCGGCGGTATGGATGGCGGCAGAGTGTCCCAAGCCGTCGAAGGCGACCATTTGTTCGGCAAACTGCAAGCCTTGTTCGGTGGAATCTGCTTTGAGCATCGCCAGTACGGGCGACAGTTTTTCGCGGGTCAGCGGCTCGTTGGGGCCAACTTCGCGGCATTCGGCGATGATGATGTTGGTTTTTTCGGGAACTTTAAACCCGGCCTGTTCGGCAATCCACGCCGCCGGTTTGCCCACAACGGCGGAATTGAGTTTCGCGCCGCCACAGTTGGCGCAGTTTGCCGTAACGCCGAAGATGAAGTCTTCGAGCATGGCTTTTTCTTTTTTGTTGGCGAAGTACACGCCGTAGGATTTGAACTCTTCGACCAGCTCTTTATAAATCTCTTTGTCGGCAATGACGGCTTGTTCGCTGGCGCAAATCATGCCGTTGTCGAACGCTTTGGACATCACGATGTCGTGTGCCGCCTGCTGGATGTTTGCCGTTTTTTCGACATAGGCAGGCACGTTGCCCGCCCCGACGCCGAGCGCAGGTTTGCCACAGGAATAAGCGGCTTCCACCATTGCATTGCCGCCGGTCGCCAAAATCGTCGCCACGCCCGGATGCTTCATCAGCGCGGAAGTGCCTTCCATAGACGGTTTTTCAATCCACTGGATGCAGTTTTCCGGCGCGCCGGCGGCAATCGCGGCATCGCGCACAATTTGGGCGGCATGGGCGGAACACTGCTGGGCGGAAGGGTGGAACGAGAAAATAATCGGATTGCGGGTTTTCAACGCAATCAGGGATTTGAAAATGGTGGTGGAAGTCGGATTGGTGGTCGGCACGATACCGCAGACAACCCCGACCGGATCGGCGATTTCGGTAATGCCGGTTACATCGTCTTCGCTGATGATGCCCACGGTTTTCAAATCGCGCAGGCGGCGCACGACGTTTTCGCAGGCAAACAGGTTTTTGGTCGCCTTATCTTCAAATACACCGCGTCCCGTTTCTTCGACCGCGTGCATGGCGAGTACACCATGTTTGTCCAGCGCGGCAATGGAGGCTTTGGCAACGATATAATCAATCTGCTCCTGATTCAGCTTGCGAAACTCGTCCAACGAGCGCAAACCCTTTTCAACCAAACTGTTGACCTCGGCTACGGCGGGGCTGACGACATTGTCGGCTGATGCGTTCATGGTGTATCTCCTTAATATAAGGTGGCAATAAAGTCGATAAATTTTCACTACGATTACTATAAGTAATTTTGTTACATTTCTCTTTGACTTACATCACAAACCATGCACGCTGTTTTCAGACGACCTTTTCTAGGATTTTTCTGTTTTTAATACATTGAAATAAAATCATTTTAACGAGTTTGACAAAAGGGCTGCCGAGTCTTCCCCCTTTGCCATATCGCTATTGTTTTACCCGCCGCAATTCATATGAAAATGAAATTTTTTGAATTTTGTATCGAAATTACAAATCAACCTTTCAAACAAAATTTGCAGGCAAAACGGACAAGGTCGTCTGAAAACCAAATTAAAGTTTTCAGACGACCTTGTCGCATATTCACAAGAGATTGTCGGGAAAACGATAGTTTTTTTCTACAACGCTCCACATCAAAAATATAAAATACAACCATTATCATTTATAGGTAACACCGGAGAAATTGATGTTCCGTCCCAATCTGACCGCTGCCGCCGTTGTGGCTGCTTTATCTTCCACTGTATTTGCCGCCGAAACGGTCGAGCTGGATACTGTCCATGTGAAGGGGCAGCGTTCGTATAACGCGATTGCCACCGAGAAAAACGGCGATTACAGCTCGTTTGCCGCCACTGTCGGCACAAAAATCCCCGCCTCTTTGCGCGAAATTCCGCAATCCGTCAGCATCATCACCAATCAGCAGGTAAAAGACCGCAACGTCGATACCTTTGACCAGTTGGCGCGCAAAACGCCGGGTCTGCGTGTGTTGAGCAATGACGACGGACGTTCGTCGGTTTATGCGCGCGGTTACGAATACAGCGAATACAACATCGACGGCCTGCCTGCGCAAATGCAGAGTATCAACGGCACATTGCCCAACCTGTTTGCTTTCGACCGCGTGGAAGTGATGCGCGGCCCGAGCGGATTGTTTGACAGCAGCGGCGAGATGGGCGGCATTGTGAATTTGGTACGCAAACGCCCGACCAAAGAGTTTCAAGGTCATGCGGCGGCAGGGTTCGGTACGCACAAACAATATAAAGCCGAAGCCGACGTTTCAGGTCGTCTGAATGCCGACGGCAGCGTGCGCGGCCGTGTGATGGCGCAAACTTCGGGCGCGTCACCCCGTCCGGCGGAGAAAAACAACCACCACGAAACCTTCTACGCGGCGGCGGACTGGGACATCAATCCCGACACGACTTTGGGCATAGGCTATCTCTACCAGCAACGCCACCTCGCGCCGTATAACGGCCTGCCCGTCGGCAGCAGCGGCAATCTGTTGTCCCTGCCCAACCACACCTTTGTCGGCGCGGATTGGAACAAATTTAAAATGAACAGCCATGACGTGTTCGCCGATTTGAAACATTATTTTGATGACGGCGGTTACGGCAAAATCGGTATGCGCTATTCCGACCGCGATGCCGACTCCAACTACACATTTGCCGCCAAAAAACTTTCTGCCGACAATAAGGCGGACGTTACCGGCTTAGGCACGGAAATCAAACAAAAAGCCTTCGCGGTTGACGCAAGTTACAGCCGTCCGTTTGCCTTGGGCAACACCGCAAACGAACTCGTCGTCGGTGCGGACTACAACCGCTTGCGCAGCACCAACGAGCAAGGCCGTGCCGCCGTTGCGCGTAATGTTGCCTTGGGCGATTTCCGCTCCGTTCCCTATGTTAATTTGATACAAAATGCCCGTGCCGGCGCGCGTGGTTACAGCCATACCGTCGCTACCGAAAACCTTGACGAATTCGGCGTTTACGGCAAATCCGTCTTCCATCCGGTTGACAGACTGTCGCTCATCGGCGGCTGGCGTTTGGGACACTACAAAATCGAAGCGGGCGACGGCGGTGAGTTGCACAAAGCCAGCAAAACCAAGTTCACCGGCTACGCAGGCGCGGTTTACGACCTGAACGACAACAATAGCCTCTACCTAAGCATGTCCCAGCTCTACACGCCGCAAACCAGTCTCGGCACCGGCGGCAACCTGCTTAAAGCGCGCGAAGGCAACCAGTTTGAAGTCGGCTACAAAGGCAGCTACATGGACGACCGCCTCAATACCCGCGTCTCCCTCTACCGCCTGAAAGACAAAAACGCCGCCGCACCGCTGAACCCGAACAACCGCAACACCCGTTACGCCGCCTTGGGCAAACGCGTGATGGAAGGCGTTGAGACCGAAATCAGCGGCGCGATTACACCGAAATGGCAAATCCACGCAGGTTACAGCTATCTGCACAGCCAAATCAAAACCGCCGCCAACGCCCGCGACGACGGCATCTTCCTGCTGATGCCCAAACACAGCGCAAACCTGTGGACAACTTACGAAGTTACGCCCAAGCTGACCCTCGGCGGCGGCGTGAACGCAATGAGCAGCATCACTTCGGCGGCAGGTCTGCGCGCGGGCGGCTACGCCACATTCGACGCCATGGCGGCATACCGCTTCACGCCCAAACTGAAGCTGCAAATCAACGCCGACAACATCTTCAACCGCCACTACTACGCCCGCGTCGGCAGCGCAAACACCTTCAACATTCCCGGCTCGGAGCGCAGCCTGATGGCAAACCTCCGCTACGACTTCTAAAACGGGAAAAGCAAAAGGAAAACAAATCACCGCCAAAAACCAGAAGACCAACACATTACGGAAACAGACCGGACAGGCAGGGAACACTACCTGTCCGGTTTTATCATTTATGTCCCATGTTTGACATAGAGAAAACGGCAGATATAGCCCAAAGGTCGTCTGAAACATCCGACAACCCGATAACACACACAACACACCCCACCAACACAACCGACAACCCCGCCATGACCTCACGCACCGCACACTGGCAAGCCGCCCGCCTGCTGCAAGCCAAAGAAACCCACATCCGCTCCGAGCACACCGGCCGCAGCTACCGCATCCAAACCGCCGCCGTTGGCGACCCGCCCCCGCAAGGCTATCCTGTCCTCCATATCCTCGACGGCGACGCCTTCTTTCCCGCCGCCCTCAGCATGGCGCAATCCCTGCTCATCAACCCCATGACCCGAAGCCGCGCCGCCTGCATCATCGTCAGCATCGGCTACCCCAACGGCGAAGTCCGCGACCTGACACAGCGCGCCCTCGACTACACCCCGCCCCTGCCCGAAACCGCCACCGAAGCAGAACGCCGCCAATACGGACAAGCCGACCGCTTCGCCACCTTCCTCGACCACGAACTCGCCCCGGCCCTCGCCGCCAAATACCCCGTCAACCCCAAAGAACAAGCCCTGTTCGGACACTCCTTCGGCGCATTGTTCGGACTCTATTCCCTCTTCACTGCCCCCGACCGCTTCAAACACAACCTGCTCGCCTCCCCCTCCGTCTGGTGGCACAACCGCCGCGTCCTCGACTTCCTCCCGTCCGCCCTTCCCGCCGACACCGCCGTCCGCATCAGCGTCGGCGAACACGAAGGCCGCAGCAACCGCCCCGAACAAATCGGCAGGGAAATGGTCCCCCAAGCCAAACTGCTTGCCGGCACCCTCCAACACCTCGGCGCAGACGCACAATTCACCCTCTACCCCAACGCCAACCACGGCAATACCCCCTTCTACGCCCTTCCCGACCACATCGAATACCTCCGCCAAGTTTGGCAGAAAAAATAAACCGGCAGGAACGAAAAGCCGTATTCCAAACAAAGAGGAATACGGCTTGTGTCGTAGTGGCAGGAGTTTCAGACGACTTTTTTCTTGAATCTATAAGGGTTTTATTCAATTAACTTGGGATAAGCGAATTTGGTAGCGTGGGCTATGCCCACGAACCTATTGTCTAAGAACCCGAATCCAGCAACAGTCAAATTTGTATTTATTTCGTGGGTAGAACCCACGCTACGGATTGTTAGTTGTATTTGCCGTCTTACATCGTTGGCAAAGCCCACGCCACGCGTTGCTGCAACGGTAGCTTTGTCCCTTCCCCCGTCCGGCGGGGGAAGGTTAGGATGGGGGTGGCTTTGGAGTTTAGGTCAAATCAAATTCGTACAGCCCGCAGAGCCACCCTCTCCCGCCAGACGGGAGAGGGGGCGGATTGCGGGTAAAAATAAGGTCGTCTGAAAACTTTAGGATTTGGGTGTTAGAGAAACTCGTTCACGCTCGTTTTCAGACGACCTCGTTTATTCAATCAATACAGGTTTGGAATAACCCAAGTTTGTAGCGTGGGCTTTGCCCACGAAATCTATCATCCAATAATCAAAATCAGACAACAGCCGAATGGGCATCCATTTTGACTTTCATTTCGTGGGCAAAGCCCACGCTACTCGTTGCCGCAAGGCAACTTGTCCCCTCCCCCGTTTGGGGGAGGAAGTTTGCGTACGTATGCTAATATATTGCGAGAATTGTGCCTGCCAGATTTAGCCGTAATGGCAAGGCATTATTTCATTCTTCAAAAATTCTTTATAAATTATATATTTAAAATAAACTATTAAAATTTTAGGATACGCACATGCAAGATCAGGAAGAAAGTAAAAATCAGGAATTACAAGAAAATCAGGAAAAAGAAGACAATGGTGCCATGACCAAGTTGCAAGATGTGTTCAATCTTGCACACGACCAAGCTCATCCTGACAAAATCGATTCCGTCATCCGTGCCAATACTCGGGTGTCTGGAACGAATATGTGGGTATTGATGTTTGCCATTGCCGTGGCGAGTATCGGTCTGAATGTAAACAGCACGGCGGTAGTGATCGGCGCGATGTTGATTTCGCCGTTGATGGGGCCGATTGTAGGTATGGGTTACGGTTTGGCGGTAGGGGATACTGCGCTGATCCGTCAAGCCGCGCGCAATATTATTATATTCGTCGTCATCAGCTTGATTACCGCTACGTTGTATTTCCTGTTAACCCCGCTTAAAGAGGCGCAAAGCGAGCTTTTGGCGCGTACTCAGCCGACCCTTTGGGATGTGTTGATTGCCTTCTTCGGCGGTAGTGCGGGTATTGTGGCGCTGACTCGAAAAGAAGGAGGCAATGCCATACCGGGTGTGGCGATTGCTACCGCATTGATGCCGCCCCTGTGTACTGCGGGCTACGGACTGGCACACGGGAACTGGCAATATTTTTTCGGTGCTTTTTATCTCTTTGCCATCAACTGCGTGTTCATCGCTTTTTCGACCTTGTTGGTTTCCAAGCTGCTCAAGCTGCCGCGCAGGGGGTTGGTAACGGAATCCAAACGCCGGCTGCAAAGTATCATGATTACTGTTGTCGTGTTGGCTGTGATGATTCCGAGCGGCTATATGGCATCAGGACTGGTGCGTCAGGAGATCTTCAACACCAAAGCCAATGCCGCCATTGCCACTGCGCAGCAACAGGAAGGTTTTTTCGTGCTGCGTAAGATGTTGAACCATAGAGAAAATACGGTCGGTCTGATTGTCAATGGAACGGGCAATGCCGAGAAAATTTCCGCCTTGCTGGTGAAAAGCCTTGAAGCGTCAGGAGTGAAAGCGCCGAAGGTGAACGTGGTTTATGCGGGTGGAAGCGGTGCCAAAATCGAAGAATTGCTGGCAAGCCGAAACAACTCGATGCAGTTGCAAAACGAGCTGAAAGAGCAGCAGGTCTACATCGATACCGTGCTTGCAGGCAAAACTGCCGATACCGCCGGTGCTGACGATGCTGCGGTACTTAAGGAAATAAAAGCCCAATATCCCGAAGCGGAAAAAATCGTTGTCGGACGCGGCTTGGTTTGGGAGAAAGCGCAAACAGAGCCTGTTTACGAGCAGCCTGAAAGCAGCAAAAATACTAAATCGGAAACAGGCGAACATGACGATATTGTCGTGGTTTCGCTCGAATTTAAGGAGCCTTTGCCTGCCAAAGATCGCGAACGCTTACAGGCGTGGTTGAACCAGCGTTATGAGGGTAAGGTCGTGCGCATGTTTGTGAACACTCAAGTTTCAGAAATATAACCCGTTTCACGAATACTCCGCCTGTCGGCTTTATCCGTTTTCAGGAAATAATTTTATTCTTTAACGACCAAATCCGCCTCAAACACGCCCCTTAAGGCGTTGGAGAGGCGGATTTTTTCTGCGCGTTCGAGCATGTCGCGGGTGATGTGTGTTTCGATGATGGCGTCCGCGCTCAAGAAGGTTTGCGGCTGCTGCAACACGGCTTGGCGCATGACGCCGTTGAGGATATCCAAATCCAGAGACGGGGTGAGCCATTGCCCTTGGTATTTGACGAACACGTTGCTTCTGCCACCTTCGAGCAGGAGGTCGTCTGAATTGAAAAACAGGCTGTCGAACGCGCCTTGTGTTTCGGCGGTTTGCCACGCTTGGTCGTACAGGGCGCGGCGGGTGGTTTTGAAGCGGCGCAGGTAGTCGCGGCGCGGGAGGGGTTGCGGGGCGGGGATGACGTGCTGGGGGGCGGACAGCTCGACGGTGGTGGCATGGCTGAGAATGAGGTCGTCTGAAACGAGTTCGGCTTTCAGGCGGAAGAGTCCGTCGGGCAAGTCGGCGATGTACTGCCGGATTCGGGTTTCGCCATCGTCGGGCAGGGGCAGGTTGAGGGCTTGGGCGGAGGTTTTCAGACGACCTAAATGTAGGTCGAGCAGGCGGCATTGCCTGTTTTCCACGCGCATGGTTTCGAAGATGCCGAAGGCGGGACGCAATTCGTTGAGGAAACGGGCTTTCCAGCCGCATTCCCGATATTCGGCGGCGGGGTCGCTGTCGATGACGATGCCGGAACCGACGCCGTACACCCCTCGATATAGTGGATTAACTTTAAACCAGTACGGCGCTGCCTCGCCTTTCCGTACTATCTGCTGTCTGCGGCTTCGTCGCCTTGTCCTGATTTGTTAATCCACTATCTAGGTCGTCTGAAAATGGAAGGTCGTCTGAAATCGAGTCTGAAACGGGTTTGAGCGATAAGGTGCGGATGACGACGTTGAATATACCTTCAAACCCAAGCCCACTTTCACATGGATTCAGGTAGCCGATGCTGCCAGTGTACAGGCCGCGCGGTTCGGCTTCGAGCGATTCGATAATCTGCATACTCATGCGTTTGGGTGCGCCGGTGATGCTGCCGCAGGGGAAGGCGGCGCGGAGGATGTCGGCGGCGGTGATGTGCGGCAGGGCTTGGGCTTGGATGGTGCTGGTCATCTGCCAGACGCTGCCGAAACGCGATACTTTAAACGGCTCGGGCACGCGTACTTTGCCGGTTTGGGCGATTTTGCCGAGGTCGTTGCGCAGCAAATCGACAATCATC
This sequence comes from Neisseria sp. HMSC064E01, assembly GCF_001808875.1. Taxonomy (NCBI): domain Bacteria; kingdom Pseudomonadati; phylum Pseudomonadota; class Betaproteobacteria; order Neisseriales; family Neisseriaceae; genus Neisseria; species Neisseria sp. HMSC064E01. Next base: position 59,418 of record NZ_KV794946.1, on the reverse strand, counting down.
ACGTTTTCGGCGCGGTTTTTCGGGTCGTTTTGCAACTCGGCGGCGCGGCGTTCGTCTTGCCCGTCGCCCAAAATCGGCGCAGTGCCTTTCATCGGTTCGGTGCTGATGGTGCCGTCCGCACCGATTTTGAGGAAGAGTTCGGGCGAGAAACACAGCGTCCACGCGGATTTCCCTGCCACATCGGGCAGGTGGGACAAGACGGCATAGGGGACGGGTTGGCGCAGGCGGCGGTAGAGGCTGACGGGATTGCCGTAGGCTTGCAGGTGCAGGCGGGTGGTGTAGTTGATTTGATAGGTGTCGCCGCGTCGGATGGCTTCGTGGATTTGGCGGATGTGGTCGAGGTAATCGGCTTCGGATACGGAGGATTGCGGCGTGGAAATGCCGGCGGGGAGGTCGTCTGAATGTTGGGCAAGCCAGCTTTCGGCATCGATGTCGGCGCAGTCGGCAAACCAGTGCAGGGCAAGATTGCCGCCGCGTTCGGATTCAATCCCCATCAGCGGCAAACCGAATTCGTAGTCTGCAAACAACACAGCATGCAGCCCTTTTTGCCAGCCCTTTTGCAGCGTATCGTCCAGCGAATCCAGTTCGTTATGATGGAAAAGGCGGCTTTCCACATGATTTTGATAGAGTTTTGCGCGGCCGCTCACGGCATCGTCAAACAGGGCGAAATAGGGCATGGCTGTGGTGCAAATAGCCTGATTATACGCCGTTTTTACACAAATTAGCAGACTGCATCGAAAAAAATAGAGCAGTGTAATTTTATGTAGTCCACAGCAGTATAAAAGGAGTAAAATCAGGTCAGCCCACACCATATCATTTCAAACTTAAGCAATAAGGAGACCCTATGGCAGATCATCAGTTAGAACCCTTCGAAAACGTTGAATTGGGCGAAAAACAAGACCAGTTGCAAGTTTTCGAAAAAGCCGTTTTGGAACACGAAGGACGCGGTACGGACGAAGACTCCAGCAGCGCGCCGCTTCCCGCCAACTACCCCTACAAACAACGTATGCGCCGCGCCGTATACGAAAAAGAAAAACAAAAGCTGCAAATCGAATTGCTGAAAGTGCAAAGCTGGGTCAAAGACTCCGGCCAACGCATTGTCAGCCTGTTTGAAGGCCGCGACGCCGCAGGTAAAGGCGGTACCATCAAACGCTTTATGGAACATTTGAATCCGCGTGGCGCTCGCGTTGTCGCTTTGGAAAAACCGACCACTACCGAACGCGGCCAATGGTATTTCCAACGCTACGTCCAAAACCTGCCGACCGCAGGCGAAATGGTCTTCTTCGACCGTTCATGGTACAACCGCGCCGGCGTAGAGCGCGTGATGGGCTTCTGCGAACCCAACGAATACCTGCTCTTCATGCGTCAAACCCCTGAATTGGAACGTATGCTCGTCGCCAGCGGCATCCACCTCTTCAAATTCTGGTTCTCCGTATCCCGCGAAGAACAACTGCGCCGCTTCATCTCCCGCCGCGACGATCCCCTGAAGCACTGGAAACTCTCCCCTGTGGACATCCAGTCGCTCGACCGTTGGGACGACTACACCGAAGCCAAAAACGCCATGTTCTTCCACACCCACACCGGCGACGCGCCTTGGGTCATCATCCGTTCCGACGACAAAAAACGCGCACGCCTCAACTGTATCCGCTACTTCCTGCACCGACTGGACTACCCGGGTAAAGACGTGAAAGCCATCGGCAAAGTGGACGAAAAAATCGTCCTCATCCCCGACACACGCTATAAAGAGAAAACCGTCGACATCGGTCATGACTGATTGAGCGGTTAGCCGTTTGAGCAGTATAGTGGATTAAATTTAAATCAGGACAAG
>NZ_KV794946.1:35238-57490 GCF_001808875.1 Neisseria sp. HMSC064E01 | reverse complement strand
AAGTTAATCCACTATAAAAAGGTCGTCTGAAAACCTGAAATATAGGTTTTCAGACGACCTTTTGTTTGTTTCAACTGCTTGTCTCAACGCAACGCCGACAGCCGTGCGGAAACGCTATTCAAATTGTGCGAAATAAGACAATACCGTTTGCGGCAGCCATTGCAGATTCAGACGACCCCCGTCGCGGCTGACGAAACCGACGTGTCCGCCGTGTTCGGGCTGCAAAAGCGTGACGGACGGAGACACTTCGTCCGCATTCGGCAGGGCTTCGGGCGGCAGGAAGGGATCGTTGATGGCGTTGAGCAGCAGCAAGGGACTCGTGACCTTTTTGAGCCAAGGTTTGCACGAGGCGCGGCGGTAATAGTCGAAACGGTCGGCAAAACCGTGCAGCGGCGCGGTAAACGTATCGTCGAAATCGCCCAGCGTTTTGCATTGCTTCAACAGGGCAGCCGCATCGCGGTCGGAATGGACATGCTGCAAACCGGCGACGTTGCGGGCTTTGGGCAGCAACGAGTTCAAAAAATAACGGGTATATAACAGGCGCGACATGCCTTTGTCAAAGCGCGTACCCGCCAGCGTCGCATCGACCGGCGCGGAAATGACGGCGGCGGCGCGGGGCAACGCATTGCTGCCTTGTTCGCCCAAATATTTTGCCAAGGCATTGCCGCCGAGTGAAACGCCTGCCGCATAAATGACGGGATAACGTGCGGCAAGCGTGTCGAGCATAAAGGCGATTTCGGGCGTATCGCCCAAGTGGTAGAACACGGGCGCGGTATTGGGGATGCCGCCGCAACTGCGGAAATGGGCGACCACGCCATTCCAGCCTTTGTCTTGTACCGCGCGCATCAACTCGACCGCGTAATGGCTCTGGCTGCTGCCTTCCAAGCCGTGAAACAAAACCACCAGCGGCGCGTCGGGATTGGGGCTGTCGACAAAATCGTAGGCAACTTGTGCTTTGCCGGTGCTGTCGGGCAGCAACTCGCGCCGGTAAGCGGGGGAAGGACGTTGCAGGAATTTGGCAAAGATGGTGTCGGCGTGGCCGTTGCGCAGCCAAAACGGCGTATTGGGCGATAAGTTATTCATAATCTGAAGATATTTGGGAGACGGCAGGGTCGTCTGAAAGATAGCGGCCCCTGAACACGAAATAATAAACCAACAACGCGGTCAGCGTGCCGTTTGTCCATCCCGCCCAAACGTCGGTCGGGTAATGCACACCCAAATAAACGCGCGAAAAACCGGTACTCAGGGCAAAGGCAATGCCGATCAGCCACGCGACACGCCGATAGGGCGTCTCACGGCACAACATAATCATCATAACGGCAATGGCGGCGGAAAATGTACTGTGTCCGCTGGGAAACGAAAAGTTGGTCTCTTCAATCATACGCGGCCAAAATAGCGGTCGCGGTCGCTCAAACCAATTTTTAATCAGCAGCATATTCAGCGTCGGTATCAAGGCGGCGGAAACGCAAAACAATGCGCCGCGACGGTTGCCGACCCGATACAGCCACCAAGCCGCGATGCCGATTAGAGGCACGGCGATGGCGGTTTTGCCCAAATAATGCAAAACAGTGGCAATAGGGAAAAAGCCTTCGCCGATGTTATGGTGAACCCACATCATCAAAGGTTCTTCAAATTCAAAACCGCCGTGTGTGTGCAAACGGACGGCAATCAATACCGCCAAAGGCAAAAATACCACACCGGTTATGAGCGCCACACGGCGGAAACGGATATGAAAATTATGCATAAATCAAATAAAAATATAGATTTGGAAAGGTTTTCCTGTTAATGAGCCATGTTTGATAAAAAACATCCGAAATTGATAGTGCTTTTTATTAATTGTTGATAATTATTGTTTTTTTCTCTTTGATAAATTAGGTAAATAAACCAAGTGACTATTCTGACAATGCTATTCTACCCGTCCGGCAAAGCGGTTCAATATAGTGGATTAACTTTAAATCAGGACAAGGCGACGAAGCCGCAGATAGTACATCAGGACAAGGCGATGAAGCCGCAGATAGTACAGATAGTACGGAACCGATTCACTTGGTGCTTTAAGCACCTTAGAGAATCGTTCTCTTTGAGCTAAGGCGAGGCAATGCCGTACTGGTTTAAAGTTAATCCACTATAAAAGGGTATCCGCGTAAAGCCGCTAACTGCCTTACGGTACGCCATGATACCGAACGGCAGTATCAATAATAAACACAACAGCAAACATTTCGGAGGCTATATGTCAATTTTGTTTTTAAATTTAATCATGATCATCAGTTTGGCATCCATCGTCACACTCGCCGCAGTCTGGATGGTGGAGCCTAAATTGTAATGCCGATCAAAGGTTGGCTGCCGAACGCAGTCGGTTTTCTAAAAAGGTCGTCTGAAAACAAGCATAGCACGGTTTAAACCCGCTACCTTTGTTTTCAGACGATCTTTTTTGCATGAGTCCTTTATTTATTGTCAACGCTTGATAACACGCTTCACCGCCTGCGCCATATGGGCAACCGCGTTTTCAGTGGTATGCAGGTAAAGGGCGGGTTCGATCAGTTCCAATTCGTTGAGCAGTAATCTTTCGCCAATCAGCGTCCCGTCTATGCGGGCGTATGCCGGTATTTCAGGCAGCATGTCCAATATCTGCCGTGCGGTTTCGATTGCTTTTTTCGGCGGCGCGGCAGGGCTGACGGCGACTCCGTAGGCGGAATTGGCGCGCCATTCGCCTTGGGGCGGCATACGCAGTACGGCATGGCTGAAATGCCCGTCAAAAAACACCAGCGAGGTTTCGCCCGCCGTTTCGATTTCGCGGATATAAGGCTGGACGATGACGCCTTGCGGATAATCCTCCGCCTTCAACGACACTTCTCCCGCCCTGATTTTCGCCACGCCGCGCCCGCTCTGCCCGATAACGGGTTTGACGACCGCTTCCCGCCAGCCCCGATTTTTTAAAATGTCTTCCAATTTTTCTTTTTCAGACGACGTCTGCATGCTCGGAATCACGTCCGCCCCCCATTCTGCCAAATCGCACAAATAACGTTTGTCCATGTTCCAACACATCAGCCCGACGGGGTTGATAAACCTTTGCCCGTACGCTTCCGCTTCGGTCAGCCACTGCCCAAACGCTTCAGGCTCCGCCGCATAATCCCATGCACACAAAGGCAGGATGAAGGCGGATTTCGGGCGGTCTTGCCAGGGCGCGAAGGCGGTGGGGATGTTGTCGTGCGTCAGTGCATCCGCCAGCGGCAGCAGGTTGGTCGGCGGCTCGGGATAGGCGAGGCAGGTGGTAATTGTCAGCATGGCGGACTTTCGAAAAATGAAATGGCAGAATATTGACAAGGGGTTATGTCTTTGTTTGATGTTTCAGACGACCTTTTATTGGGCAAACGGCAGGCGTCTTCTGAACAATAAACACCATCACGCTTGCAATAAAAACTTCCCTGAATAACGGAACTTTTCCGTTTATTTTAAATCCATTAGTCTCGCATATAAATAATAAAGATTCTTATTCATATGCAAATTATATATAACATTATTTATTACAAGGATTTTACTCTAATGAAACTTTCGCGCTTCTCTTCCCTTGCCCTCGCCGCCGCATTGGCATTCGGCACTGCCGCCGCTCATGCCAAACCGGTTCAAATTACCGATGTCAACGGCCGCAAAGTAACCGTCGACCTGCCCGCCAAACGCGTGGTTTTGGGTTTTTATTATCAAGACTACATGGCCATCGGCGGTAAAGACGCGCTGAATAATGTGGTCGGCTTCTCCAAAGCGGTTTGGGCCGACTGGGCGCCGCCGAGCTGGGCGGCATTCAGCAAAGCCGTGCCTAAGTTGAACCAGCTTGCCGATGTGGGCGAGGTGGAAGTCGGCACGTTCTCCGTTGAAAAAGTCTTGGCATTGAAACCCGATTTGCTGATTTTGGCAGACTGGCAGTACAAGGCTTTGGGTTCCGACCTTGCCCGCATCAACAAAGCGGGCATTCCGATTGTGGTATTGGACTACAACGCGCAAACGGTCGCCAAACACATTCAATCAACCAAACTTATCGGCACGCTGACCGGCCAGCAGCAAAAGGCAGACAAATTAGCGGCAGACTACAAACGCATCGCCGACACCATCCAAGCGCGCGTGAAAAAAGCCAACCTGCCCAAGCCTAAAGTGTATGTCGAGTTCGGCAACAAAGGCCCTGCGGAACACAGCGTAACCTTCGGCAAGAGCATGTGGGGTTCGATGGCGACGCTGGTCGGCGGCAACAATATCTCCGCTTCTTCGGTCGAGTTCTACGGCTCGATCAATCCTGAAAAAGTCCTCGCCGCCAAACCCGACGTGATCGTGATTACCGGCCGCGAAACCGAATTGAAGAAAAGCCCGACCGCTATGGTAATGGGCTGGGGCATTCCGAAAGCCGAAGCGGAAAAACGCTTGGCCGGTTTTGCCAAACGCGCCGGCTGGGCGAACCTGCCTGCGATTAAAAACAACCGCCTCTACGCCGCCTATCACGCCAACTCGCGCACACTCTCCGACGGCGCATCGATTCAATTTATGGCCAAAGCGATTTATCCGCAGTTGTTCAAAGACTTCAATCCTGAGAAAACTTATACCGACTTCTACCGCCAAAACCTGCCTGTCGTGCCGAACGGTACGTTCTATCTGTATCCGAAAGGGCAATAAGGCTGGTTTGCGGATTTCAGACGACCTTTTTATGCGAAAGGTCGTCTGAAAGCAGTGTGGGTTTTGTACAGAACCGTAGCGTGAGCTTTGCCGATGGATAACGTTTGCAGAAATGATGGCAAACGGTATGGGTTTTCCTGTTTTCGTGAGTGAAGCCCTCGCTACGAATTTCCGTCGTACCGAATAGGGAGCTTCAGGTGGGTTTGACTGTTTTTGCCCTCTCCCTAGCCCTCTCCCACGGGGAGAGGGAACAAATTGCAGGGAATCACAACAATGGTTGGATTTCAGTCATCCGATTTCCTCTCTCCGTGGGAAAGAGAACAAATTGCAGGGAATCGCAACAATAGTTGAATTTCAGTTATCCGATTCCCTCTCCCCATGGGAGAGGGCTAGGGAGAGGGTAAAGCCGTTTGGAACGCCGTTATCCCGATTTTCAAAAAATTACCCTTCAAAACGGATACAGACAAAAGAGATTGTCGGGCATGGATGTCCGGCCTTGTTCCTTAATTTCAAAGGTTTGAAAAATGAATGATTCGGTTGTCGCCGAGATTGTGAAAAACCAGCGCAAGTTGGAAGGCAAGCGTTGGTTGATTGTTTTGATGTTTTTAATCATCGCATCGGTCAGTTTTCTATTCGACATCGCCACCGGCCCGGCGATGACGGACACGCTGCCTGTCGGCGAAGTGGTCAATGTTTTGCTGGGCAAACCCGAAGTCGATGAAATGAACCGCCTGATTGTGATGGATTTGCGCCTGCCGATTGCGGTGATGGCGCTGGTGGTCGGTGCAGCTTTGGGTGTCGGCGGGGCGGAGATTCAGACGCTGTTGAACAATCCGATGGCCAGCCCTTATACGCTGGGTTTGGCGGCGGCGGCAGGTTTGGGCGCGTCGGTAGTGATTGCGTTCGGCGGTTTCGGGCTGCCTGAAACGATCGCCGTTCCCATTGGTGCGTTTGTGATGACCATGCTGGCTTCGGGCATCTTGTTTTTGTTTGCCTCGGCGCGCCGCTTCAATTCGGCGATGCTGGTGTTGGTTGGGATTGCGCTTTTGTTTCTGTTTCAGTCGATTCTGTCGCTGATTCAGTTTATCGCCGCGCCTGAGATTTCGCAGCAGATTCTGTTCTGGCTGTTTGGCAGTTTGAACAAAGCAACTTGGGAAACGGTCATCGTTACGGCGGCGGTTACGGCGGTGTGCGTGCTGCTGCTTTCACGCGATGTGTGGAAGCTGACCGCGCTGCGCTTGGGCGAAGAACGCGCCGTCGGACTGGGTATCAATCTGCAACTTTTACGCCTGAAAACGCTGGTATTGGTGGCGGTGATGACGGCGACGGCAATCAGTTTCGTCGGCGTGATCGGCTTTATCGGACTGGTCGCGCCGCATGTGGCGCGGATTCTTTTGGGCGAAGACCAACGTTTCTTCCTACCCGGCGCGATGCTGACGGGGGCGGCGTTTTTATCGGTGGCCAGCGTGTTGTCCAAGGTGATTATCCCGGGTGCGCTGTTTCCGGTGGGGATTGTTACCGCGTTTGTCGGCGTACCGTTTTTCTTTTGGATTGTATTGTCCAAGCGGTAAGTTTTTTCGGACGGTCTTTTGTTGCGACGGGGTCGTCTGAAACTGTTTTTTTATTTTACAGAGAGAACCAATGAAACCTATTTGCCGTATTTTAACCGCTGCCTTGTTCAGTCTTGCCGTGCAGGGTGTTTGTGCCGAAGTGAAAACGCTTACCGACGTACGCGGGCGCGAAGTGCGGGTCGATGTGCCTGCCAAACGTGTGGTGCTGGGCTTTTATTATCCTGATTATATTGCCGTATCCGGTGTCGATAAATTTGACAATGTGGTCGGTATTTCGCGCGAATTTTGGGAGAAATTCAACTCCGGCAGTTGGTCGCTCTACCGCGCCAAAATCCCTTCGCTGCAAAACATCGGCGACATCGGCAATGTGAACGCCGGTACATTTTCGTTTGAGAAAACCTTGGCAATGAAACCCGATGTGGTGGTGTTGGCGGATTGGCAGTATGACGCGTTGAAAGAAGAAATGCCGCGTTTCGAAAAAGCCGGCATTCCGGTGGTTGTGGTCGATTTCAATGCGCAAACGGTCGAACGCCATACCGCCAGTGCCAAACTTTTCGGCGAAATCGCCGGTACGCCGGAGCGTGCAGGGCAGATTGCCGGCGAATACGCCCAAGGCATAGCCGACATTCAAAAACGCGTGGCCGAAGCGGGCAAGCCCAAGCCGAAAATCTATATCGAGTTCGGAGACAAGGGTCCTGCCGAACATAGCTTTACTTTCGGCAAAAATATGTGGGGTGCGATTGCCGATACAGTGGGCGGCGACAATATTGCCGCAGCCTTCATCAAAGACTGGGGGGCGATTAATCCCGAGCAGTTTCTTGCCGCCAAGCCCGACGTTGTGATTATTTCCGGCACCGAAGCCGGACTGAAGCAGCCGGCGGCAATGGCGATGGGCATCGGCATCGAAGCCGCCGAAGCGCAAAAACGCTTACAGGGTTTCATCCGGCGTGCCGGTTGGGCGGAAATTCCCGCTGTCCGAAACGGCCGTGTGTTCGGCATTTACCATACTGCTTCGCGTTCGCTTTCCGATTTGGCATCCGCCCAATTTATCGCCAAAGCGTTGTATCCCGAAGCCTTTGCCGATGTGAATCCGGAAGAGACCTACCGTGAATTCCACCGTAAATACCTGCCGGTCGAGCCGCAGGGTACTTTCTTTATCCGTTTGGGTTGCGACGGTTTGGAAGACTGCCACAAACAAGCGGCTGCCGACACTGTTGCAGCATCAGCCGAAACCGTCGCCGAACCGTCACTATGGCAACGTATTAAAAACTGGTTTGCCGCCCTCTTTGCTTAAAGGTCGTCCAAAATGCTCCGACTGGAAAACGTACATATCCGACGCGGCGATTATGTGGTCGCCGACAGTATCGATTTGACGCTGGAACAAGGCAAAGTCTATTCCGTGCTCGGCCCGAACGGTACGGGCAAATCCTCGCTGATGAAAACGATTTTCGGCGAAGTGGCGCACAAAGGCACCATCCGCTACGGCGACGAAACGTTGAGCAAAATCCACCTGCAAAGCTGGCGCAAACGCATAGGCTATATGCCGCAGGACACCGCCGCCGAAGCCTCGCTGACCGCGCTGGAAGTCGTGTTGCTCGGCCGCATGGACGCGCTGCACATGCACGTCGGCGACGAACTGCTGCACGAAGCCGCAAGTATCATGGCGGAGCTGGGCATCGGCCATCTGGCGCACCGCGACGTCATGCGGCTTTCCGGCGGACAGCGGCAGCTCGTGATGTTTGCCCAAGTCATGCTGCGCCGTCCCGAAATCCTGATGCTGGACGAACCGGTCAGCGCGCTGGATATGCACCATCAACTCAATCTTTTAGAACGCGTGGTGCAATACACGCACGAACACAATCTGGTTACGCTGATGGTGTTGCACGATTTGAGCCTCGCCGCGCAGTTTTCAGACGGCGTGATTCTGCTCGGCGAAGGCAAAGTACAGGCGCAGGGCGCGCCGCAGGACGTGTTGCAGGCGGACATGATAGGCAGGCTGTATAAAGTGGACATCGAACTTTTATACGACAGCAAAGGCCTGCCCGTTATCCGCCCGATGCGGCAGAGTGCGTAACTTAACCGCCGCCATTATTCCAATGGATTCCCGCCTGCGCGGGAATGACGATGGTTGACAATCAACAATCCGCTCCTGAAATGTCGGATTTGAGCATCCGGCCTGCGAACTCCCTGCAACTTATCCCCTCTCCCGCGGCAGAGGGTTAGGGAGAGGGCGGTAAGCCCAGGGCTTGCCTCTCCGACTCATCAGCCCGCCCCATATTTTTTATCCTTAGAAAGGACTCCCCCCATGAAAAAATCCCTCTTCCTCCTCATGCTGACCGCTTCCCTCGGCGCATATGCCGCCAACCACGAAGTCAAAATGCTCGACAACGGCAAAGACGGCAGCATGGTGTTCGAACCCGGCTACGTCAACGCCAAAGTCGGCGACACCGTAACCTTCAAAGCCGCCAACAAAGGCCACTGGGTGCAAAGCAAAGCCCTGCCCGACGGCGTTGCCGACTTCCTGTCCGAAGACGGCAAAGACTTCACCCTCAAACTCGACAAAGAAGGCGTGTACGTCTATACCTGCCCGCCGCACCGCATGATGAACATGAGCGGCGTGATTCAGGTCGGCAAACCGGTGAACAAAGCCAAAGCGCAAGCCGTCGTGGACGAACTGGAAAACCGCGCCATGCAGAGCAAGGGGCGTCTGAAAAAATACATGCAGCAGGTCAAATAAACCGCCGCACAAACAAAAGGTCGTCTGAAACCGTTTTCCGTTTTCAGACGACCTCTTTAGTTTTAGACGATGACCTCATTCCCCTTCCGCCGAAATCTTCTCGTTCAGGAAATCGATAAAACTGCGCACCTTCGCGCTCAAAAACGCCCTGTCCACATAAACCGCGTTTAATTGCTCGGTCCGTACCCGATATTCCGGCAGCAGGCTGACCAACCTGCCTTCCTTCAAATCCTGTCTGGCGGACCACAGCGGCTGATAGGCGATGCCCGCACCCGCCCTGACCAATTCGCGTATCATCAGCGTATTGTCGCTTTGAATCACCGGATTGAGCGTCAGAATACTTTTTTCGCCCGTTTCCCGATGGGTGATTTCCAAATTGCGCTGGTCGGTGTAGGTCGGCAGGATGGCGGGATGGCGCATGACCTCTTCGGGCGTTTGTGGTTTGCCGTGTTTTGCCAGATACTCAGGCGAGGCAAGTAGGACGAATTGGATTTGCGCCAGCGGCTTGACGATAAGCGAGGGCGACAGGGTTTTTGCCACGCGCAAGACGAGGTCGAAGCCTTCGGCAATCAAATCGACGTGGCGGTTGTCGAGCACCAAATCGAGCGTGACTTCGGGATAGCGTTCGCGGTATTCCGCCAGCCAAGTGCCGATTAAATTGCCCGCAAACCAGAGCGGCATGGTCACGCGCAACATGCCCTGCGGCGTGTCCGCCCCGCCTGCCGCCTTTTGCGCGGCGGTGTCGAGCGTGTCGAGCGCGTAGCTGCATTGGCGGTAGTATTCTTCGCCTGCTTCGGTCAGGTGGAGGTTGCGGCTGTTGCGGTGCAGCAGCTTGGCCTTAATCGAATTTTCCAGATGGCTGACGTGTTTGCTCGCCATCGCGGTGGAAATATCAAGCTGCTCGGCGGCGCGGGTGAAGCTGCCGCTTTGGACGACTTGGCGGAAAACTTTGAGGCTGAACAGGGTATCCATGTTTTCTTTTAGGGAAACGTTGTATCAATAAAAGAAGTATATATCTACCGGCAGTAATTATCTATACTGCACAGATAAGATTAGTTTTCATTTAACCCCCGCATTTTTGATAAGGAGAACCCCATGTCTGCAACCTGCGCCCGTATCCAACCCATTTTATTGTCCGTTTTGCGTATCGTAACCGCCTACCTCTTCCTCCTGCACGGTACGTCGAAATTCTTCGGCTTCCCGACATCCATGGGCAGCGGCTCGCCCGAAGGCTTGATGTTGGTGGCAGGCATTTTGGAAATCGCCGGCGGCATCCTGTTGATTCTCGGACTGTTCACCCGTCCCGCCGCCTTCATCCTGTCCGGTCAGATGGCGGTTGCCTATTTCATGGCACACGCCTCCCAAGGTTCGGCGCTGTTCCCGCTTGCCAACGGCGGCGAATCGGCAGTATTGTTCTGCTTCGTGTTCCTCTATCTCGCAGCAGCCGGCGGCGGCTCATTGGCATTGGACAACCTGTTCGGCAAAAACAAATCCTGATAGACCCAAAGGTCGTCTGAAAACAAGCAAAGCGGGTTTTACGAATAGATTTCCAAACCCGCCAACCGATTAAACATCAATCAAAGGAAAAACAAAATGACTTATCAAACCTTACAACAAGCGGCCGAAACCCGCCGTTCCATTTACGCGCTGAACAAAAACCTGCCCATCAGCAACGAAGAAATCAGCGAAATCGTCAAACATGCCGTTTTGCACACACCTTCTTCCTTCAACTCGCAATCCACCCGCGTCGTCGTCCTCTTCGGCGAAGAACACGGCAAAGTGTGGCAATTCGTTGAAGACGCATTGCGCGCCATCGTGCCTGCCGAACAATTCGAGCCGACCGCGCAAAAATTAAACCTGTTCAAAGCAGGCGCGGCGACCATTTTGTTCTTCGAAGACCAAAACGTCGTCAAAGGCCTGCAAGAGCAGTTCCCTTCTTATGCCGCCAACTTCCCCGTTTGGGCGGACCATGCGAACGCGATGACGCAATATGCCGTCTGGACGACGCTTGCCGCCGCCGGCGTGGGCGCGAACCTGCAACACTACAACCCGCTGCCCGACGCCGCCATCGCCAAAGAGTGGAACCTGCCCGAAAGCTGGCTTTTGCGCGCGCAAATGGTCATCGGCGGCATCGAAGCGCCTGCCGCTGAAAAAGCTTTCGAACCAGTGGAAAACCGTTTGAAAGTGTTCGGCGCATAATTGCCCGTCAAAGAGAAAAAGGTCGTCTGAAAACCAACTTCGGTTTCAGACGACCTTTTTGCTGTCGAGACGTCTATCAAGACTCAAAGATTTTGCAGGATTTGTCCGTATTGGCGAAATGCTGCGTTTTGTCTTCGCAGGTACTTTCGGTCGTTTCACACGATACCGTGACAAAGCTTTCGTTGATCTTCAATACCTTGGGATTTTGATCCGACCGCGCCACTGCCTTCAGGGTAAACCGCCCGTCCGGCGTGCCTTTGGCGTCGCCTTGCACCTTGATGCAAAAATCGCCGATTTCCTTAATCGGCAAATCCGGCCATTGGGTGGAACTTTGTTTGAAACTTCCGTTTTTTTGATAGAAACGCTCCATAAATTGGGCGTTTTCCAGCATGGCTGCCCGAACTTCCTGCAACTTGGTATCTGCGACATATTTTTGGTAAGACGGGTAGGCAATCGCCGCCAAAATCCCTACCATCATGATGGTGAAAACCAATTGAGACAAAGAAAATCCCCGCTGAATTTCCTTCATTCCGCCCCCTTTCGAAACATAAACCGAATAATTTGATGTTTATTGTTGTGAGATAAAAATGGGGATTGATGTTTTATCGTGGCTCACTTCGAAACCATACGGCGAGGTTTCCTACGGCAAGCCCGAACGGTTTCTGAATCAATCCCTTATCAAATGAGGTCGGTATCTTATCGTCCTTATGGCGGGCATTCAAACAATATCTAAATATTTCTTAGTTTACTATTTCTTAATGTATTGACTTTGCAACATACCTGCCTGCGCCCGATTCAATCGGTTTGCGTGCGCGAAGCCTGCCTGCGGATACGTTTTGCTATTCGCGGTGGTAGGGATGGTTGTGGAGGATGGAGACGGCGCGGTAGAGCTGTTCGGTCAGCAGGACGCGCACCATGCCGTGCGGGAGGGTGAGGCTGGAGAGGCGCATCATCATGCGGGCTTGTTGTTTGAGGCGGTCTGTCATGCCGTCGGCGCCGCCGATGACGAAGCAGACGTGTTCGCCGTTTTGCTGCCAGCTTTTGAGGTGTTCCGCCAGCTCGACGGAGGTCGGGGCTTTGCCGCGTTCGTCGAGGACGACGAGGAACGCGCCTTGCGGGATGGCTTCGAGGATGCGTTTTTCTTCCGCCGCCATACCTTGTGCGGCGTTGACGCCTGCGCCGCGTTTTTCGGGTTTGATTTCTTTGAGGGTGTAGGCGACGTCGCGTCCGAAGCGTTTGGCGTATTCGCCGACGGCTTCGTCCACCCAGCGGGGCATTTTGGTGCCGACGGCGAGGACGGTGATGTTCATGGGTTTCCTTGGTCGGATGGGGTCGTCTGAAAGGTTTCAGACGACCTTTTGGTTTGAATGATGGTGAAACGGGATTCTTGAAGCCGATATTTTTATAGTGGATTAACTTTAAACCAGTACGGCGTTGCCTCGCCTTAAGCTCAAAGAGAACGATTCTCTAAGGTGCTGAAGCACCCAAGTGAATGGTTCCGTACTATCTGGATTTTGGGGAATTTTGCAAAGGTCTCTATCTGTACTATCTGCGGCTTCGTCGGCCTTGTCCTGATTTTTGTTAATCCACTATATTGTTCGGTCAAGGGGTCGTCTGAAAATTTCGGTTTGGGCAAAGATAGGATTCGGCGTACGCAATAAAGCCGTCTGTATACACAGACGGCTTGGGATGGCTGCTTAGTCGGCGGCGTGCCAGGGTTTTTGCGCTCCGGCGTGGAAGCTGGGTTTTTCGCCACCCCAGAGGGTGTCGATGTCGTAAAAGTCGCGGACGGCGGGCAGCATGATGTGGACGACGAGGTCGCCTGCGTCAACAAGCGTCCATTCGCCGCTGTCGCCTTCGGTGCTGAGGATTTCGAAGCCGGCTTCTTTGAGGCTGACGGCGACGTTATTGGCGAGGGCTTTGACTTGGCGGGTGCTGTCGCCGCTGGCGATGATCATGCGGGAGAACAGTGAGGTTTTTTCTTGGGTTTCGAGGACGGAGATGTCTTTGGCTTTGATGTCTTCGAGGGCTTCGACGGCGGTTTCGACCATTTTTTGCAGGTCTTGCAGTTCTTGTTCGTTCATTGTTTTCCTAATGGTGGGAATGAAATGGGGTTTGGACGGTATTATAACTTATCTGTATGAATTTACGCTATTTTCCGCTTTGGTACAGTTTGTGTTCGCGGATGTAGAGGGCGACTTGGGGCGGGAGGTCGTCTGAAAGTCTGCCGCTTTGGAGGGTTTGGCGGATTTGGGTGGAGGAGGTGTTGTGCAGGGGGGCGTTGAGGATGCGGACGCTGCCGTTTTGGAGGGCTTCGCCCAGCCAGGCGTGGAGTTCGCGCGGGGTTTGGTTGAGGTTGTCGCCTTGGCGCATGGCGACGGCGATGTGGGTTTGGCGCACGAGGGTCTGCCATTTTTTCCAAGTGTGCAGTTTCATGAGGCTGTCGCTGCCCATGAGCCACCAAAGTTGGGCGGCGGGGAATTGTTGGCGGAAGATTTGGACGGTGTCGAAGGTGTACGTCGCGCCGTCGCGGACGATGTCGCAGTCGCTGGCGGCGAAGCGGGGGTCGTCAGCGATGGCCAGTTCGGTCATGATGAGGCGGTCTTGGGCGGGGGCGCGGGACGGGTCTTTGTGGTAGGGGTCGCCTGCGGGCAGGAAGACGACGGTGTCGAGTCCGATTTCGTCGGCGAAGGCGCGGGCGATGTGGAGGTGGCCGTTGTGGATGGGGTCGAAGGTGCCGCCGAAAAGTCCGATGTTTTTCATGGGTGTCCTTGGGTGTGGTGTGCGCTCTGTTTGGGTTTCAGACGACCTATCAGGTTTATGGGTTGGCGGGGTCGTCTGAAAGGCTTTTTGCTTCGGGACTGCCGTCGACGATGAGGGTGAGTTTGCCGGTGGTCGGATGGATGACGAGTCCGTGGACGGCGATGTCGGCGGGCATGAGCGGGTGGTTGCGGATGACTTTGACGGTGTGGCGGACGCTGTCTTCTACGTTTTCGAAACCGGTCAGCCAGTCGTCGAGGTCGATGCCGGCGTTGCGCAGGGTTTCGATGCGGTCGTCGGGGATGTCGCTTTCGTGTACTTTTTCAAGGAAACCAGCGGCGTTCAGCCCCTTCATGCCGCAGTCGTGGTGGGCGATGACCATGATTTCTTTGACTTTGAGTTCGAACACGGCGACCAGAAGGCTGCGCATGACGGAACCCCAAGGATGGGTAACGACTGCGCCGGCGTTTTTGATGAGCTTGGCGTCGCCGTTTTTCAGTCCGAGCGCGTCGGGCAGCAGCTCGATGATGCGCGCGTCCATGCAGGACAGGATGGCCAGTTCGCGGCCAGGATATTTGTCAGTGAAATATTTTTCGTATTCGCCCGATTCGACAAAATTTTGGTTATAGGCGAGAATTTCGCTCAATTCGCTCATGGTGTTGGACCTCCGACAGAATGGGACGATTATAGCGGTTTTCGGGCGGTTTGGCTTTGCAGAGTGTGCCGTCCGGCTGTGGATAGAATCGGTTGCAAATTGAAGCGGAGCAGATACAATCCGCTTTATGATTATGTATTGATTGGATTGAGGAGCAGCCATGTCTTCGCGCCCTTGTTTTTCCGAAACGCTCGACCGCCGCACCCACGACGCGCTCTACGATTGGGCGCGGGCAAGTTACGGTGCCTCGGACGACTGGAGCACGCTCTATCTGAACGGGCTGGCGTTGGGTCGTCTGAATCCGTTTTGGCGCGAACGGATCAAACAAGACTGGCAGGAAAGGCTTTCTGAAGTTTCAGACGACCTCTACCTGCAAACGGACAACTGGCTGGCGATGGGCGACAGTTTGCAGCATTTGGCGCACGAATGGAAAAGCCTCGGACTGCTGCACGGCTGGCGCGACGAAAAGTTTGACGTGTGCGACGACGCGGGCAAGGTTCTCTTTGCGTTGGAACGCGCCGCCTTCCGCCCGTTCGGACTCATGAGCCAAGCCGTCCACCTCAACGGACTGGTGCAAACCGACGGCGGCTGGCATTTTTGGATAGGCCGCCGCAGCCCACACAAAGCCGTCGATCCCGACAAACTCGACAACCTCGTCGGCGGCGGCATTGCCAGCGGCGAAACCCCGTTTGAAGCCGTCTGCCGCGAAAGCGAAGAAGAAGCCGGACTGATGCCGCCCGCCCTCGGCAACCTCCGAGCCGCCGCCCGAATCCACAGCCTGCGTCCTGTCTCGCGCGGCATCCACAACGAAATCCTGCACATCTTCGACATCGTCCTGCCCGAAACCGTCCGCCCCGAAAACCAAGACGGCGAAGTCGCAGGGTTTGAATTGATGAACGTTTCGCAACTCATCGAAACCATGTTGTCCCAAACCATGATGCACGATGCCCAGCTCGTTACCCTCGAAGCCCTCAAACGATACGGCGTGCTCGACAGGCAGCATCCGCTAAGCCTTTGGCTGGAAAGCCTTTGCCGCTGAACGCCGAAAAATAAAACAGTACAAAACCATTAACGCCCCGCCGTTTTCCTTTCCCGATTCCCGAAAAGGTCGTCTGAAACCCATGCTCCGACTTACTGACATCTGCAAACGCTTCGACAGCAAAACCGTCGCCGACCGCATCAGCCTGACCGTATCCGCAGGCGAAACCCTCGCCGTCCTCGGACGCTCCGGCTGCGGCAAATCCACCCTGCTCAAAATCATCGCAGGCATCGTCAAGCCCGACAGCGGCGAAGTCTGGCTGGACGGGCAGGACATCACCGCCGTCCCGCCCGAAAAACGCAACGTCTCGCTGATGTTTCAAGACTACGCCCTGTTCCCGCACTTGACCGCCCAAGAAAACGTCGGCTTCGGACTCAAAATGCGCCACCTGCCCAAAGCCGAAATCGAAGCACAAACCATGCAGGCGCTGCGCGACATCGGTTTGGAAAACGAAGCCCGCCGCAAACCCGGCAGCCTCTCCGGCGGCGAACAGCAACGCCTCGCCCTCGCCCGCGCCCTGATTATCAAACCGTCCCTGCTCCTCTTGGACGAAGCCTTCTCCAGCCTCGACACCCACCTGCGCCACAACCTCTACCGCCTGACCGACGAGAGCATCCGCCGTCAAAACATCCCCGCCGTCCTCGTGACCCATTCCCCCGAAGAAGCCGCCGCGCTGGCAGACCATATCGCCCTCATGCACGAAGGGCGCATCCTCCAATACGGCACGCCCGCCGAACTCTTCCGCCGCCCTGCCAACGCCCAAGCCGCCCGCCTGCTCGGGCTGCCCAACACCGACGATACGCGCCACATCCCTACGCACGCCATCCGCCCCGACCCGCAAGGCACACCCTGCCACATCCTGTCCCTCACCCCCCTGCCCGACAGCCTGCGCCTGACTTTCGCCCACCCCGAATACGGCGAACTGACCACCCTGTTACCCGCCGGACACTTACCTGTCGGCGATACCGTGCCGATACATATCGATAAAGAACAAATCGTTTGGTTTGAATCATCGCGATGATGTTTTGTGTCCCGCCTTAATCCGTTGCGTCCGAACATAGAAAAAGGTCGTCTGAAAATTTTCAGACGACCTTTTATGTCAACACATCAAGGCGTTATCAAATATTGGTTTCCAGATAAACGACTTGGGTTTGCAGATATTCTTCCAAACCGTGTTTGCCGTCCGCGCCGCCGATGCCGGATTTTTTCCAGCCCGCGTGGAAGCCTTGCATGGCTTCGAAGTTTTCGCGGTTGATGTAGGTTTCGCCGAATTGCAGGCGGCGGGTGACGTAGAAGGCTTCGTTCAGGTTGGTAGTGTAAACAGAGCTGGTCAGACCAAATTCGCAGTCGTTTGCCAAGGCGATGACTTGGTCGAGCGTGTCGAAAGTGGAAACGGGCAGGACGGGGCCGAAGGTTTCTTCCTTCATGATGTCCATGTTGTTGTCGGTGTCGGTCAGCAGGGTCGGCTCGAAGAAATAGCCGCGTCCTTCGGCGCGTTTACCGCCGCATACCAGCGTTGCACCTTGTTTGACGGCGCGTTCCACTTTTTCGGCAACGGCTTTGACGGCGCGCTCTTCAATCAGCGGACCCATTTCCAACGCGCCTGCTTCGGCTTCGGCAGGATTGCCGTAGCGCACGCCTTTCATGGCGGCGGTCATTTTTTCAATGAACGCGTCTTTCAGGCTGCTGTGGACATAGACGCGCTCGGCGCAGTTGCAGATTTGACCGGTGTTGCCGACGCGCGAAGCCAAGATGGATTTCACCGCCAAGTCCAAATCCGCGTCTTTCAAAACGATGGCAGGTGCTTTGCCGCCGAGTTCCAATGAGACTTTGGTGATGTTGGCGGAAGCGGCTTCCATCACTTGGCGGCCTGCTTCAACGGAGCCGGTCAGGCTGACCATATCGACTTGCGGATGGGCGGACAAGGCATTGCCGATTTCCGCGCCGGAACCGTTCACCACGTTGAACACGCCTGCGGGCAATCCGACGGCATCGACGATTTCGGCGAAGATGTGGCAGTTGATCGGGGTCACGCTGCTGGGTTTGACGACGATGGTGTTGCCCGTTACCAATGCAGGGCCCATTTTGCGGGCAATCAGGAAGAAGGGGAAGTTCCACGGCAGGATGCCTGCCACGACGCCCAGCGGACGTTTGAACAATAAAATGTTTTCGCGCGGGCGGTCGCTTTGGATGATTTCACCTTCGTAACGGCGCGCCCATTCGGCTTGGTAATCGAGATAGTCGGCGGTGAACATGACTTCCACGCGCGCCAAGTCTTTGGTTTTGCCGCCTTCGGCAACGATGGTGTCGGTCAGCTCGTCGGCGCGTTCGCGTATGCCTTGGGCGATTTTGCGCAAATATGCGCCGCGTTCGACCGCAGGCAGCCGCTCCCATGCCGGTTGCGCTGCACGCGCCGCCGCTACGGCGCGGTCAACGTCCGCTTTGCCGCCTTTGGGTTCGCGGGCGATGGTTTCTTCGGTGGAAGGGTTCAATACGTCGCGCCATTCGCCGTTGAAATCATTTTCAAAGCGTCCGTTGATGTACATGGCCAATTGTTTCATTTCAAGTTCTCCTGTCGTTGTAGTCGTGTGTAGTCAGTGTATGCCTTTTATGCCGCCGCTGCAATGGAAATGCTGTTTGAAAATGCAAATTTAATATAGTGGATTAACTTTAAACCAGTACAGCGTTGCCTCGCCTTAAGCTCAAAGAGAACGATTCTCTAAGGTGCTGAAGCACCCAAGTGAATGGTTCCGTACTATCTGGATTTTGGGGAATTTTGCAAAGGTCTCTATCTGTACTATCTGCGGCTTCGTCGCCTTGTCCTGATTTAAATTTAATCCACTATAATATGGACGTTTGTTTTCAGACGACCTTTTGCTTTTTTATGTGCAAAGCTGTAAGGTTTGGGCATCCCCAACGTCTAACTAAACAAACCGTCCACACAGGAAACATAGAGATGAAACCCCGTACCTTCCTTTCCCTTTGCGCCAAGTTCGGCTGCCTGTTTGCGCTGGGTGCCTGTTCGCCCAAAATCGCCGATGCCGAAGCCGCGACCGTGCCGCACACTTTGTCCACTTTGAAAACCGCGGACAACCGCCCCGCCGGTGTTTACTTGAAAAAAGACAAACCGACCCTGATTAAATTCTGGGCGAGCTGGTGTCCTTTGTGTTTGTCCGAATTGGGGCAGACCGAAAAATGGGCGCAGGACAAGCGGTTCAGCTCCGCCAACCTGATTACCGTCGCCTCTCCGGGCTTTCTGCACGAGAAAAAAGACGGCGACTTTCAAAAATGGTATGCCGGTTTGAACTATCCCAAGCTGCCCGTCGTCACCGACAACGGCGGCACCATCGCCCAAAGCCTGAATATCAGCGTTTACCCCTCGTGGGCGTTAATCGGTAAAGACGGCGACGTACAGCGCATCGTCAAAGGCAGCATCAACGAAGCGCAGGCATTGGCGTTAATCCGCGACCCGAATGCCGATTTGGGTCGTCTGAAAAACGCGTTCTACAAACCCGACACACAGAAAAAGGATTCAAAAATCATGAACACGCGCACCATCTACCTCGCCGGCGGCTGCTTCTGGGGCTTGGAAGCCTATTTCCAACGCATCGACGGCGTGGTTGACGCCGTATCCGGCTACGCCAACGGCAAAACGAAAAATCCGAGCTACGAAGACGTATCCTACCGTGATACGGGCCATGCCGAGACCGTCAAAGTCACCTACGATGCCGACAAACTCAGTCTCGACGATATCCTGCAATACTATTTCCGCGTCGTTGACCCGACCAGCCTCAACAAACAAGGCAACGACACCGGCACGCAATACCGCAGCGGCGTGTACTACACCGATCCCGCCGAAAAAGCCGTCATCGCCGCCGCCCTCGAACGCGAGCAGCAAAAATACAAACAGCCCCTCGTCGTCGAAAACGAGCCGCTGAAAAACTTCTACGACGCCGAGGAATACCATCAGGACTACCTGATTAAAAACCCCAACGGCTACTGCCACATCGACATCCGCAAAGCCGACGAACCGCTGCCGGGCAAAACCAAAGCCGCCCCGCAAGGCAAAGGTTTCGACGCGGCAACGTATAAAAAACCCAGCGATGCCGAACTCAAACGCATCCTGACCGAAGAGCAATACCAAGTTACCCAAAAAAGCGCGACCGAATACGCCTTCAGCCACGAATACGACCATCTGTTCAAACCCGGCATTTATGTGGACGTCGTCAGCGGCGAACCCCTGTTCAGCTCCGCCGACAAATTCGATTCCGGCTGCGGCTGGCCGAGCTTCACCCGCCCGATTAACGCCGCCGCCGTTACCGAACACGACGATTTCAGCTACAACATGCGCCGCACCGAAGTCCGCAGCCATGCTGCCGATTCGCACTTGGGACACGTCTTTGCCGACGGCCCGCAAGACAAAGGCGGTCTGCGCTACTGCATCAACGGCGCAAGTTTGAAATTCATCCCGTTGGAACAAATGGATGCGGCAGGCTACGGCGCGTTGAAAGGCAAAGTGAAATAAAGGCGCGATAACACGAAAGGTCGTCTGAAAACAGAGGGTCGGGCATGAATGGCTTGCCCCGCTGTTTTTCAGACGACCTTTTTATCTCAGCTTTATCTCAGCTTTATCTCAGCGATAACTTTGTCTCAAAAGACATCAGGACGGACACTATAAAAAAAGGCGCATGATGCGCCCTTTTTGTCTTTGATACGTCGTCTGAAACCCGACGACGGACAATCCGTCAATCTTCTTCCCCTTCCTGCAAACCTTGATCCTGCAAAGCGGATTCTTGGGCGGTTTCCGCCAAATCGCGTTGCAGGCGTTTGGTGGTTTTCACGCCCAACGCGCGCAGTTTTTCAGCGCGGCTGACCAAATTGCCCTTGCCCTGCGAGAGCTGCTTGAAGGCTTGTTGGAACTGGTTTTGCGCTTGGTCGATGTTTTTGCCGACGCCCTCAAGCGTTTGGACGAAGCCTGTGAATTTGTCGTAAAGCCTACCGCCTTCAGCCGCGATGGCAAGGGCGTTTTGGTTTTGCTGTTCGTTGCGCCAGATGTGGGCGACGGTGCGCAGGGTGGCGAGCAGCGTACTCGGGCCGACCGGCATGATGCGCTTGTCGAAACATTCTTGGAACAGGGCGGCATCGTGTTGCAGGGCGAGCAGGTAGGCGGGTTCGACGGGGATGAACATAAACACGAAGTCCAGCGTGCGCACGCCTTCGAGGTCGGTATAGTCTTTTTGCGACAGGCTGCGGATGTGGGCGCGGATGCTGGCGACGTGGGCGGCGAGTTCGCGCTCGGTGGTTTCGGCGTCGGCGGCTTGGGTGTAGCGGACGTAGGCGGTCAGCGAGACTTTGGAATCGATGACGATTTGTTTGCCTTCGGGCAGGTTGACGAGGACGTCGGGCTGGAGGCGGCGCGCGCCGTCTTCTTCTTGGCGGACGGCGGCGGCTTGGACGGTGTATTCACGCCCTTTTTGCAGGCCGGAATGTTCCAAAACGCTTTCTAAAATCATCTCGCCCCAGTTGCCTTGGGTTTTGTTTTGCGTGCCGGTGAGCGCGTCGGTGAGGGCTTTGGCGTCGCTGTGCAGTTGGGTGTTGAGGGTTTGCAGGCGTTTGAGTTCGTTTTCGAGGGTCAGCCTTTCGCGCGCTTCTTTTTCATAAGTTTGCTGAACCAGCTCGCTGAAGCCGTGGATGCATTCGTTGAGCGGGGTGAGCAGTTGGCTGAGGTGGTCGCGGTTTTGCTCGGTAAAGCGGCGGCTTTTCTCTTCCAAAATGGTGTTGGCGAGATTTTGGAACTGGTCGCCCAAGCTTTGACGGGCTTCGGTCAGCAGCTTGAGTTTTTCGTCGGCGGCGAGGCGTTCCTGTTCGAGCTGGATGTGGAGGCGTTCGTTGCGGATGTGCAGGTTGTGCGCGTTTTCCTGAAGCTCGGCGTAATCTTGTTTCAGACGACCTGCTTCCAGTTCGCGCTCTTGGAGGTAACCGATTTGGCGTTCGGCGGCGGCGAAACGGTTGCCCAATTCCTGCAACTCGCCCTGCAAATCTTGGACGTGATAGCGCGCATCGGCAAGCTCGGCGGCGGTTTGCGCCTGATTTTGTTCGGCAAATTCAAGATGCTGGCGGCACTCGGCAAGCGATTGCATCAGGGCAAACTGCTGCGTCTGCGCCTTGTTGCGGGCGAACAGCCAAGTGATGAGCGCGCCGGACAAAAAGGCAAGCGCGGCGGTCAGGAGGAGCGGGACATTCATAGGTCGTCTGAAAACGGAAAAAGCAAAAACGGCAATATAGCATGTTTGCAGGACAAGCTCGCTGCGCGCTTGAGTAGGATGGGGCGGAATGGCTGATAAACGATGTCGAGCAGCGGATTTCAGAACGCAGAGTGTAAACGTGGTACAGCACCGATGTGATTGGTGCAAAAACGGTAGCGTCGAAACAGAAAGCCTTTTCAGACGACCCTGCCAACCCATAAACACAAACAGGTCGTCTGAAAACCTGAAAACAAGTGTTGCACGTTTCGCTGCGCCCAAACAGAGCTTTTACCGCCGGCAGCTTGGAAAACCGCTCACTTTGGGCAAAGCGGAACAATGCTGCAACGTCGGATGAGAGATTTATAGTGGATTAACTTTAAACCAGTACGG
>NZ_KV794946.1:11384-35138 GCF_001808875.1 Neisseria sp. HMSC064E01 | reverse complement strand
CCTGATTTAAATTTAATCCACTATATTTAATGAGCGATTTCACAAGCAAACAGCGGATTCAGGTTTGTCGGGCAGGGATTTTAGTTTCAGACGACCTGTTTTTGCCAAAAATGGATAGGTAATTTAAAAAATGGCAATGGTGATTATAGTCTGAGGCTAAAAACCAAAAAGCCAAACGGAAAAGTGTTGCTTTTTATCTGATTGAAAAATATAAGAAAAATTCAAAATTTGTCTAAAATGATGTAATTTGGCAACAAAAAATTCGAGAGCATCTATTCTAAAATAAACAATTTGTAATCGGCTTGTAACTAAGACATCGGTGTCATTCTTCAAGACATCGGTGTCATTTTCAAAACTAAAAATAAATTATCAAAATAATTACAATAATCCATTTTTACCGCGTATTTCTTTACTAAAAAACTGTATAATTTATCAATTAAGGCGGTATCATGACCCCTGTCGATACGGCAGACACGCCGCCGGCAAATGCATATGTTATTAAATAACATTTGATGAGTATGAGAAAGGATTACCCGAAATGAAAAATTTATTGACCTTGGCCGCTGCCTCTTTAATCGGTATGGCAGGTGTTACCGCTTCAGCCGCTATGGTTGCCCGCAATATCGAAACCGCTGCAAAAAAATAATTTGAAAACAAACGAAATATTTTAAACGCTTCCCAAACCCCACAAACAACCCTTCCCGCCTACGGCGGAGCGGCTTTCGGCTATCAACCGATTCCGGCATCAGATGCCGACACAAGCGCGAACCGCAGACCGCCAAATTCGGCGGCGGGAACAAAAGAAAGAGAGATTACCATGAAAAATTTAATCAAATTGGCAGCCGCCTCCCTGATTGGCATGTCCGGTCTGACCGCCAGCGCGACGACCGTCGCCAAAAACATCGCCGAAGCCGGCAAATAATAAGCCGAGCCGACCCGACGATAACATCCGCAACACAAACACAAGAAAGAGACTCAAAATGAAAGAATTGATCAAACTCGCCGCCGCATCCCTGATCGGTATGTCCGGTCTGGCCGCCGGCGCAACCCACATCGCCGACAATATGCGTACCGCGATTAAAAATAAGCTCGGGCAGTTTTAAACCCCCAAGCTGTTGGAAGTCAAAGCAAAGGTCGTATGAAAAGTTTCAGACGACCTTTTTTGATTGGGTCGGGTTTCGGGAAAGGGCGATTTCAAAACGGGCACAGCCGTATCGGGAAAACGGTTTTCTTTCGGTCTGTCGGAGAAGCATGGTTTGCGGACTTTATGCCGCGTAGCCGAAAGCTGCCTCTTTCCATTCTTTTGCTATCGGTTGGGAAACAAGACAAGCCTGCCCGTTATGTTGAAAAGGGGTCGTCTGAAACTTTTCAGACGACCCCTTGGCATTGAATCGGGTGTTCAGGCAAAGGTTGAACCGAATAAAAAACCGACCATCCGTTTCGCCGTGGATGGTCGGTTTTATAGTGGATTAACTTTAAACCAGTACGGCGTTGCCTCGCCTTGCCGTACTATCTGGTCTGCGGCTTCGTCGCCTTGTCCTGATTTAGTTAATCCACTATACAAAGCCTTATGCCAATTCCAGCTGTTTTTCCAAGCTTTCCACCAGATTGTCGTCCAGTCCCAAGGCTTGCGACAGGCGGCTGAGGAAGACGATTTCTTTGCGCGACAAGTCTGCGCAGACCAATCGTGCCGCCAGATAGGTTTCCGCTGCCAATGCCTGATCGGTGCCGACGGCGGCGGCGAGTTCTTCTACGGTCGCCGGATTGTTGTATTCGGCGGCAAGCCATGCGGCGGTTTCGGGGTCTTCGCCGCTTTCACGGGCGATGATTTGTTTTTCGGTTTCGTCAATCAGACCGTCCGAAGCCGCTGCGGCAATCATGGTGCGCAAAATCACGCGGCTGTGGTCTTCGGCGAGCAGTCCGGCAGGTTCGAACGCGCCTTGCGGTACGGCTTGCTGCTGTTGGTTTTTCTGCCAGTTTTGATAACCCTGATACGCCAGATAACCCAAAGCCGCCACGGAGCCGACTTTGACCAGCGATTTGGCGGTTTTTTTCTTCATCAGCATGGAAGCCAGTCCGCCGACCAGAGCGCCGCCGCCAAATGAATTGAGCGGGCTTTTGGATGCGGATTTTCCGTTTTTTTGAACGGTTCCTAAGATTTGATTGAGCAGGTTGTTGAAGTTCATGATGGTCCCCTCATGGTGGTCGGTTTGGGTCTGAAATGGATGCTCGGGGTCGTCTGAAATCGGGATGGGTGTTTCAGACGACCTGTTCGCAAAAGGCTCTTAACCGCGTACCCGTTCGATTTTCGCGCCGACTTGACCGAGTTTTTTCTCGATGTGTTCGTAGCCGCGGTCGAGGTGGTAGATGCGTTCGACGATGGTTTCGCCGCCTGCGACCAAGCCTGCCATGACGAGGCTGGCGGAGGCGCGCAGGTCGGTTGCCATGACGACGGCGCCGGAGAGTTTTTCCACGCCTTTGACGAAGGCGGTGTTGCCTTCGGTGGTGATGTTCGCGCCCATGCGGTTGAGTTCGGGAACGTGCATGAAGCGGTTTTCAAAGATGGTTTCGACGACACGGCTGTCGCCTTCGGCAACGGCGTTCATCGCCATAAACTGCGCCTGCATGTCGGTCGGGAAGCCGGGGTGTTCGGTGGTGCGGATGTTTACCGCTTTCGGCCGTTGCTGCATGTCGATGGAAATCCAGTCGTCGCCCGCTTCGATGATGGCACCGGCTTCGACGAGTTTGTCCAAAACGACTTCCATGGTTTTGGGGGCGGCTTTGCGCAGGACGACTTTGCCGCCGGTCATGGCGACGGCGCAAAGGAAGGTACCGGCTTCGATGCGGTCGGGTACGACGCTGTGTTCGCAGCCGTGCAGCTCTTTCACGCCTTCGACGGTCATGGTGGACGTACCGATGCCGCTGATTTTCGCGCCCATTTTGACGAGGCATTCCGCCAAATCGACGACTTCGGGTTCGATGGCGCAGTTTTCGAGAACGGTTGTGCCTTCGGCGAGGGTCGCCGCCATCAGCAGGTTTTCCGTACCGCCGACGGTAATCATATCCATCACCACGCGTGCGCCTTTCAGACGACCTTTGGCTTTGACGTAGCCGTGTTCAATGGTGATTTCCGCACCCATGGTTTCGAGGCCTTTGAGGTGCTGGTCAACAGGGCGCGAACCGATGGCGCAGCCGCCGGGCAGGCTGACTTGGGCTTCGCCGAAACGCGCCAGCGTCGGGCCGAGCACGAGGATGGAGGCGCGCATGGTTTTCACCAGTTCGTAGGGGGCGCAGGTGTTGTTGACGGTGCCGCCGTTGATTTCAAATTCGTGAACGTTGTCGGTCAAAACGCGTGCGCCCATGCCTTGCAGCAGTTTTTGGGTGGTTTTGACGTCGGCGAGCATGGGTACGTTTTTCAGGCGCAGGGTGCCGGAGGTCAAGAGTCCGGCACACATCAGCGGCAGGGCGGCGTTTTTCGCGCCGGATACGATGATTTCGCCGTTGAGCGGGCCGTTGGCGGTGATTTTGAGTTTGTCCACAGTGTTTCTTTCGTTGTTAAGACAAGTCCCGACGGCGCGGCCGGCAGGACGGGATTCGTTTAGATTCGGAATTATAAGGGATTTTGACGGTTTTTGCGGGCAGGCGGGAAGAATTCTTCCGAAGGGTGTTTACGGGGTATGAATGGTCGGAAGGGTCGTCTGAAAAAAGGTTGAACGCAGCTTCGCCGATGTCTGTTCGGACTTCGTTGAGCTACGCTTTCAGACGACCTTTTTGCCGTGTGGCGAAGTGAAACCGTCGTAATGCCCAAGCCCTGCCCGACGGGCTGTATCCGTCGGACAAGGATGGGTAAAGGCGTTATTCGGCACCGACGACGACAATGTGTAAATCTTCAGGTTTGACGCGGCGCTGCCAAGCGTCTTTGACTTGCTCGACGGTCAGTTTGCCGATGGCTTTGGGGTAGGCTTCGAGATAGTCGTTGGGCAGGTTGTGGTGGCCGATGATGCTGAGGTATTTCACCAGTTTGGCGTTGGAATCGAAACGCAGGGGGAAGCTGCCGATGATGTTGGCTTTGGCTTGTGCCAATTCTTCTTCAGTCGGGCCTTCTTCGATGAATTGTTTGATGACCGCCTGAGCCTGTACGAGCGAATCTTTAGTGTTTTTCTTCTGAGTGGAATAGCCGATGGTGAACATACCTGCTTCGGTCGCCGGTTCGAGGGTGCTGTGTACGCCGTAGGTGTAGCCGTGACGGTCGCGCAAGACTTTCATCAGACGGCTGTCAAAGCCGCCGCCGCCGAGGATGTAATTACCCGCCACCAATGCGTAATAGTCGGGATCGTGGCGTTTGATCAGCGGCATACCGAGCAAGACTTGCGCCTGTTCGCCGGCAAACGGGATATCGCGGCGTTGTGCCGGCTGCTGTTGAACCGGTGGGACGTTTTTAGCGGCGCTGCTGCGTTCGGGCAGTCCGTTCAACACGTTTTTCACAAGGCGGTCAGCCTGTTTGCGGTTGATATCGCCGACAATGGCGACGATGGCGTTGTCTTTGCCGTAATGGCTGCGGTGGAACGCGCGGATGTCGTCAAGATTGACTTTGCGGATGCTTTCCGTGGTGATGTTGGCGCCGCTGCCGTAAGGATGGTCGGGATAGGCAAGCTTGGTCAGGGCGCGTCCGGCGGTAAAGTCGGGGGTGGTTTCCTGTTGTTGGAGGGCGGTCACCGCCTCTTTTTGACGGCGGTCGAACACGGCGGGGTCAAAACGGGGGCGGGTCAGGGATTGGTTAAGCAGTCCGGCGGCTTGCTTGAGGGTTTCGGGACGGCTCAGGCTGCGCAGTCCGGCGGCGGAGCTTTCTTGATCGCTTCTGCTGCCGATTTGGGCGGCAATATCGTCGGCGGCGGCATTAAAGGCTTCTTCGTCCAGCTTTTCCGTACCGTCGGTCAGTAGGGCGGCGGTGAATTCCGCCACTTCGCTTTTGCCTTCGGGGTTGAACACGCTGCCCGCGCCTTTGAAGTTGACCTGCATATCGACGATGGGGTTGTCGTGTTGCTCGACCAACAGGACTTCTGTGCCGTTGCCGGTGGTCCAGCGTTGGATGTCCACGCCTGCCTGCGCGGTGGTGGAGAGGGCGAGGGCTAATATGAGGGGAAGGGATTTCATCGGATATTCCTTTGCGGTTGAACCGGTTTGTCGGGGCGGATGGGCGTTTGCCGCCGTATTCCGTCACGTTCCGAGTCATTTGCCACTTCGGGCGGGGTCGGTTCGGAGGTCGTCTGAAAACGCTTGAGAACGCAGTTTCAGACGACCCCTTTCGTCGGTTTATTTAGGTTGCGGCTTGTTTGCAGCCTGAACAATCGGGCGGTACAGGACTTTCGGATCGGGCATCACGACTACGGTCGCCAAACGGTCGTCCGTCAGCAACTGCGCGGCTGCCTGCACATCTTCGACGCTGACGGCTTTCAGGCGGCGGCGGATTTCCGCTTCATCGCTGTATTGGAAGCCGCGTGCTTCCAGCCGTCCGAGCATCGAGGCTTGTGCCTCCATAGAATCGCGTTCGTAGATTTCGGACGCTTCAGACTGCGCTTTGATGCGGTTCAGCTCTTCGTCACTGACGCCGTTTTCGGCGATGTCTTTCAATTCGCGGCGCAATTCGGCGATGACGGCATCGACTTCAACGTTGTCGGTCGGCATGGCGAAGATGCTGAACAACGGCATTTCACGGCTGATCAGGTCGTAACTTGCGCCCGTACTCAAAGCCATCTGTTTGCCGCGTATCAGGTTTTTATCCAAGCGGCTGGACGAGTTGCCCGACAAGATTTCCGACAAGACATCCAGCGCATAAGGCAGTTTGTCGTCCAGACTTTCCAGTCCGGGAACGCGGTAGTTTAAGGTGACCAAAGGCTGGCGCGTCACCATTGAGGTCGTCTGAAAATTCACAGGTTCGCGTTTGAACGGCTCGCCGGTCAGCATATTGCGGTCGGGCTGCTGTTTGGCGGGAATGCTGCCGAACAAGTCCGCCGCCGTTTTGAGCGTTTTCTTGGCATCGACATCACCAACAATCACCAAAACGGCGTTGTTCGGCGCGTAATATTGCTGATACCAGTCGCGCAAATCGTCGGCTTTGAGCGTGTGCAAATCATCCATATAACCGATGACCGCGGCTTTCATCGAAGGCAGGGTAAAGCTGTTCAGATACACCTGTTCCCACAGCTTGCCGTCCGCCGTGTCTTCCGTGCGTTGGCGGCGTTCTTCGCGGATGACGTTCATTTCATTGAGAAATTCTTCATCGCTGAAATTGAGGTTGTGCATGCGGTCGGCTTCGAGCTTCAACACTTCGGGCAGGTTTTCCGCCGCGACATTCTCGTAATAAACCGTCTCGCTGCGGTTGGTATAGGCATTGTTCTGTCCGCCCAAAGCGGCGACGCGGCGGCTGAATTCGCCCGAAGGTACGGCCTGCGTGCCTTTAAACATCATGTGTTCCAAGGCATGGCTCAAACCGCTTTTGCCCAGTTTCTCGTCCACGCTGCCGACTTTATACCAAAGCTGCGACACGGCGACCGGCGCGCGGCGGTCTTCTTTCACAATAATCTTCAACCCGTTGGGCAAAGTTTGCGATACGGTCTGCGCCAGCGTGAGTACGGGCGCGGACAAAGCAAATATCAGGGCAAGATGGCGTAAGCTGTTCAATCTGGATTCCTCTCAGTCGGTCTGGCGCAGAGCAGTCTCTGCGTGAGTGCAAAATATGCCGGAGAAACTTCAAATCAGACAAGGCGCGGCAACGCCGTATCGCTTTGAAGTCAATCCTTTTATAGAACGTCGCAATGATAAACAGTTCCCATATGCGTAAATAAAAAGGTCGTCTGAAAATCAAAGATTGGGTTTCAGACGACCCCTGCGTCACAAGATGGGGTGAAATTCAACCGGATTGGTCGTTTCCCTCCAATACCAATTCCATCACCGACACCGTCTCGCCGTTGTGCAGACAGGTCGTGATTTCACACCAGCCGTATTTTTCGTAAACCGACTGTACGTCAGGCGTATAAAGGTAAAGCTTGGGCAGGCGCATTTGGCGGGCGGCGGCGAGGCAGTGTTCAATCAACAGACCGCCAACGCCCGTCCCTCTGTGTTCGGGCAAAACGAACACATCGCCTAGCCAATATTCGTATTGGGGAAACTCTTCCATATCGTGCCGTTTGAGCGCGGCAGAACCCAGCAGCGCGCCGCCCTTTCCGATGGCGGCAAACGCCAGCGGCAGGTTTTTACCATTCAGGCATTCGGCGTAATAGGCGCGGATTTTTTCCATAGACGACCACGGCGCAAAATCATGCCATTGCCGATAAAGCGCGCGGGCGAGCGGTTCGACGTGTTCGGGGCGTAAAGGCGTGATGTTCATAAAAGGCATGATACGCCCGCGCCTTCCGCCTGAAAATGCCCCCTTTCTGCCGATACGTTTTCAGACGACTCCTCGTTTACATCCAATCCATCAAAATGCGGTTTCCCCTGTTCAGTCTCAAACCTTTGCCATATGCCGTTTGACAAGCGTTTCAGATTCGGCTAAAAACCGAAAAATGTTTGGCATCGTAAACTCCTGTAAATCCTAGATGAAAGCATCGGATACGGGCGTTTCCCGCCAAACCCGCAGGGTGCGGCAGGCAATCCTTAGGCACGCACCCGCTCTAAGAAAAATATTGAAAATGCCGGTGGAGGCGGGCAGGTTTCCGCCGGGGCAGTACGTCTGCCAAACCTCTGCCAACAGGAGAACTTTAATATGTCTGACAACCATTCCGCCCATAAGGAAAAAACCTTCTTCGGGCATCCCGTCCAGCTTTCTACCCTGTTCCACATCGAATTGTGGGAACGTTTCTCGTTTTACGGGATGCAGGGTATCTTAATGATCTATCTCTATTACGCTGCCAATAAAGGCGGTTTGGGCATAGAAGAGTCGCTCGCCGGCGGCATCGTCGGCGCATACGGCGGCAGCGTTTATTTGTCCACCATACTCGGCGCCTGGCTTGCCGACCGGATTTGGGGCGCGGAGAGAACGCTGTTTATTTCCGGCATCGTGGTCATGCTCGGACACATCGTTTTGGCAATCGCACCCGGGCTGTACGGACTGCTATGCGGCTTGGTACTCATCGCACTGGGCAGCGGCGGCGTGAAATCGTCGGCAAGCTCGATGGTCGGCTCGCTTTATGAGGCGGATCACATGAAGCCGCTGCGCGATGCCGGTTTTTCCATTTTCTATATATCCATCAACATCGGCGGCTTTTTAGGCCCGCTCCTGACAGGCTTGCTGCAAACGAAGATGGGTTTCCACTACGGCTTCGGCGCGGCGGCAGTCGGTATGGCTTTCGGGCTGTGGCGTTACTCTGTGGGACGCAAACTGCTGCCGCACACGCCTGCGCCCAATCCGCTGCGTCCTGAAAAAGTGCAAACCGCGGTGGCAGTCGCCGTGTTGATCGTCTTGATTATCGGCAGCCTGATTGCCTCGGGTACGCTCAATTTGGACAACTTCTCCAAATTCCTGCTCGGCACGGTCATTCTCACCATTATCGCCTACTTCGCGCGCCTGCTTGGCAGCAGCCATGTGTCGTCTGAAAACAAACGCCAAATCATTGCCTATATTCCACTGTTTCTGACCATCTGCCTGTTTTGGTCGGTCTGGTTCCAAGTCTATACCGTGGCAACGGTGTATTTTGACAAAACGGTTGACCGCACCCTATTCGGCGAGACTGTCCCCGTCGCATGGAAAGATTCCATCCAAAGTATGTGGGTTGTCCTTTTCTCCGGCGTAATGGCGGCAATTTGGACGAAAATGGGCAAATATCAGCCGAAAACCCCGTTTAAATTCGCATTGGCGATGATTGTCGTCGGCGTATCCTATCTTGGATTCGTACCGTATATTTCATCGGAAACCCCCATGCCGATTATTGTGTTCGCGCTAATCCTGCTCGCCATCACCATAGGCGAACTGATGATCTCGCCGATTTCGCTTTCTATCGCCACCAAAATCGCCCCGCCCATGTTCAAAACCCAAATGGTCGCGCTCAACTTCTTGGGTCTCTCGGTAGGTTTCACTTTGGGTGGCGTGTTGTTCAAAGAAGGATTCGATGAGAAAGCACCGCTGGATTTCTACTGGATGCTTTGCGGCATAGGCGTAATCACCGGTTTGGTATTATTGCTACTCGTACCTATTTTGAATAAAATGCTCAAAGGCGCGGATTAAATACTGATTCGTTAAGAAGGTCGTCTGAAATACCGTTTCAGACGACCTATTTTTAAGGACTTTGAACCCATGAAACCCAATACCTTCCTAATGCTCCTCCTGCTTGCCGGAGCAGCCCATGCCAACGACAGCACGGGTACAGTCAGCACAAGCGGCATCAAATATCTGAAAAATCCGCATATCGATATGCAGAGCGAAGATTTGTACATCAGCGAACACCAGATTCGCGTGCATTACCGGTTTAAAAACACCTCCTCACAAGACATTACTGAAACTGTTCTTTTTCCTTTGCCCATCGTTCCTGCGGCCACAGTTTCCGACTTTGCCGACACCAAGGGTTTGGTTAACAGCTTCCGCATTTACGTCGACGGCAAACCTGTCCGCCCGCAAGCCCACGTCCGTGCCTATTTTGAACGTAGTAACGGAACGTTGGTGGATGTAACCGCCGACTTGAAAAAATGCGGTTTGAGCGATCAGGAGTTGATGCACCCATGGACGCAAAACAAAGATGTCGAAAAGCTCAATAAGAAAATTCGTACTTGCAGCTCGCCTAAAATCAAATCCTTGCTTCCAGCCAGCGAATTGAACATGATGGGCTGGACGTTTTGGTCGGCGCAGATTATTTACAGCTGGAAGCAAACCTTTAAAGCCAACGCTGTAACCGAAATCAAACACCAATACACCCCGTTGGTTGGCGGCAGCTTCCTGCCTTCGCTCAAAGCCAAAGACAGCAAAGCATTCATAGATGAGTACTGCATGGATGAAAACTTCCTCAACAACTTTAAAAATGTGAAAGAAGAAAAGGTCTATCACCATTTGGGCTATATCCTGACCACAGGTGCCAACTGGGCAAAACCCATCGGTAAATTCACCCTGACCATAGACCGCGAGCCCAATACCGTGCTGTCGCTCTGCTGGGACAAATCCCTGCGCAAAGTCGGGCCGAACCGTTTCCAAGCAGTCAAAGAAAATTTCCTGCCGAAAAAAGACTTGGACATCATTTTCGTTTACGACTAACCCTAAGCAGCATACATAAAAGGTCGTCTGAAACCTTGTTTTAGGGTTTCAGACGACCTTTTGCTACAATAAGGCTTTTCCGTTTTGCAAGGCATTCCCATGAGCAAATCCGCCGTTTCCCCGATGATGCAGCAGTATCTCGCCATCAAATCGCAGCACGCCGACAAGCTGGTGTTTTACCGCATGGGCGATTTTTACGAGCTGTTTTTGGATGACGCGGTGGAAGCGGCGAAGCTGTTGGACATCACCCTGACCACGCGCGGGCAGATGGACGGCGTGCCGATTAAGATGGCGGGCGTGCCGTTTCACGCGGCGGAGCAGTATCTGGCGCGGCTGGTGAAGATGGGCAAAAGCGTGGCGGTGTGCGAGCAGGTGGGCGAAGTCGGCGCGGGCAAAGGGCCGGTGGAGCGCAAAGTCGTGCGCATCGTTACGCCCGGCACGCTGACCGACGCGGCGTTTTTGGAAGACAAGGAAACCAACCGCATCGCGGCGGTGAACGCGGATAAAAAACACGTCGCCATTGCGTGGGCATCTTTGCAAAGCGGCGAATTCAAAACCAAGCTGACGACGGCGGACAAACTCGCCGATGAGCTGGCGCGTTTGCAGGCGGCGGAAATCCTGTTGCCCGAAGGCAAAAGCCTGTCTGATGGGTTTCAGACGACCTCTGCCAACATTACGCGCCTGAACTCATGGCAGTTTGCCGCCGATGCGGGTGCGAAATTGTTGACCGAATATTTCGGCTGCCAAGACCTGCACGGCTTCGGTTTGGACGGCAAGGAACACGAAACCGCCGTCGGTGCGGCGGGCGCGCTGTTGAACTACATCCGCCTGACGCAAAACCTAATGCCGCAACACTTAGACGGCATTTCGCTCGAAACCGACAGCCAATATATCGGCATGGACGCCGCCACGCGCCGCAATCTCGAAATCACGCAAACCCTCTCCGGCAAAAAATCGCCGACCCTGTTTTCCATACTCGACGGCTGCGCCACCCACATGGGCAGCCGCCTCTTGGCACTCTGGCTGCACCACCCCTTACGCAGCCGCGCCCACATCCGCGCCCGCCAAGAAGCCGTTGCCGCGCTGGGTTCGCAATACGAAACCCTGCAAGGTCGTCTGAAAAACATCGCAGACATCGAACGCATCGCCGCCCGTATCGCCGTCGGCAACGCCCGCCCGCGCGACCTCGCCGCCCTGCGCGACAGCCTGTTTGCCCTGTCCGAAATCGAATGGTCCGCCGAGGGCAGTAGTCTCTTAGAAACCCTCAAAGCCGTTTTCCCCGAAACCCTGCCCGTCGCCGAAACCCTTAAAGCCGCCGTGATGCCCGAACCCGCCGTCTGGCTCAAAGACGGAGGCGTCATCAACCAAGGCTATTGCGCAGAACTCGACGAGTTGCGCCACATCCAAAACCACGGCGACGAATTCCTGCTCGACCTCGAAGCGCGCGAACGCGAACGCACCGGCCTCTCCACCCTCAAAGTCGAGTTCAACCGCGTTCACGGCTTCTACATCGAGCTATCCAAAGTCCAAGCCGAACAAGCCCCCGCCGACTACCAGCGCCGCCAGACCCTGAAAAACGCCGAACGCTTCATCACCCCCGAACTCAAAACCTTCGAAGACAAAGTCCTGACCGCGCAAGAGCAAGCATTGGCATTGGAAAAACGCCTGTTTGAAGCCCTCCTCAAAGACATTCAGACGACCCTGCCCCAGCTTCAAAAAGCCGCCAAAGCCGCCGCCGCCCTCGACGTACTCTCCACCTTCGCCGCCACCGCCGCCGAACGCGGCTTCGTCTGCCCCGAGTTCGCCGACTACCCAGTCATCCATATCGAAAACGGCCGCCATCCCGTCGTCGAGCAACAAGTGCGCCACTTCACCGCCAACCACACCCGCCTCGACCACAAACACCGCCTCATGCTCCTGACCGGCCCCAACATGGGCGGCAAATCCACCTACATGCGCCAAGTCGCCCACATCGTCCTCATGGCGCACACCGGCAGCTTCGTCCCCGCCGATGCCGCCCAAATCGGCCCCATCGACCAAATCTTCACCCGCATCGGCGCCTCCGACGACCTCGCCTCCAACCGCTCCACCTTCATGGTCGAAATGAGCGAAACCGCCTACATCCTCCACCACGCCACCGACCAATCCCTCGTCCTCATGGACGAAGTCGGACGCGGCACCTCCACCTTCGACGGCCTCGCCCTCGCGCACGCCATCGCCGAACACCTGCTGCAAAAAAACAAATCTTTCAGCCTCTTCGCCACCCACTATTTCGAGCTGACCAAACTGCCCGAAGCCCACGCAACGGCAGTCAACATGCACCTCTCCGCACTCGAACAAGGACAAGACATCGTATTCCTCCACCACATCGAACCCGGTCCCGCCAGCAAAAGCTACGGCATCGCCGTCGCCAAACTCGCCGGCCTGCCCAACCGCGCCCTCAAAGCCGCCCAAAAACATCTGGACGAACTCGAAGCCCAAGCCGCCGCCGTCCGCCCGCAGTTGGATATCTTCAGCACCCTGTCGTCTGAAAACGAATACAGCGGGTTTAGCCAAGACGAAACAGCGGACACTGAAGCCCAAACCACCGCAAGCCAAGAAAACCACCCCGCCCACCATGCACTCGCCGAAGCCCTAAACCAACTCCGCCCCGACGACCTCACCCCCCGCGAAGCCTTAGACGCACTGTACCGCCTCAAACAGATTGTTGAAGGCGGAGAGTAAGCGCGTTGGTTTATATAAAACAAGGTCGTCTGAAAATCCGATTCAGGTTTCAGACGACCTCAAAAAGACTACAAAAAGTACGGGGATTGGTTATATCAAGGAGGCTGTCAGCAAATATAGCCCTGGTGTTGTCATTCCCAATGATCCAAGTACACCTGCTCCGCTAAGAGGAAGAAAGCTTGAAGGAAAACTTATTTTAGAAGTTCCTGCTCAGGTCAATCCAATTCCACAATCTGTATTAAGGGCGGCACAAGAAGAAAATGTTATCATTAGAGATACAACAGGAAGGATTTACAAATGAAGAAAGATATTTTTTATTGTGAGCAGTGGTCTTATGGTTATAAGAAACTTCATAAGCCTTTTTCTGAGAAACAAGCTGAGGAAAAACATCTTAAAGGGGAGTTATATACTGCCGTAATAGGTTCGGCGACACAACCTGAATATGTAATTACCTTGCGAGAGGAAGTAGGTTTTTTTTCGGTAGATTTTTTCGATAAATTTGGAAGGGATTATTTAACCCATCAATTTCAAAAATATTCTAATTCGCAATATTATTTTCTTTCTATGGCTGTATGGAGAGATTATATAACTTTAGACTCTCATGATTTGGCAGAAGGATATACTTATTTCTTCAATGAAAATACGGATGATTGCTATGTTTTGAAAGAGGATTTTATTAATAATGAGCGATATGAAAAAACAGAATTATATCCCCAAAAAGATAAGGTAATCCTATTTCCAAAGTTTGGTGAATATGATTTGGTGCTGAATCCGGACATTATTTGATTGAGTTTTAAGGCTCCTTAATTTGTACCTGCAACCCGCCCCCTCTCCCGTCCGGCGGGAGAGGGCTGGGGAGAAGGTGGCTTTATGGGCTACACGAATCCGATTTTGCCTAAACCCACAAAACCACCCCCATCCTAACCTTTCCCCGCCGGACAGGGGAAGGGATAAGCTGCCTTACAGCCACCCGTAACGTGGGCTTTGCCCACGAGATATAGTGGATTAACTTTAAACCAGTACGGCGCTGCCTCGCCTTTCCGTACTATCTGGATTTTGGGGAATTTTGCAAAGGTCTCTATCTGTACTATCTGCGGCTTCGTCGCCTTGTCCTGATTTAAATTTAATCCACTATTAATAACAGACACGGTTTCCCGATTCGGGTTGTCAGACGGTGGATTCGCGGGCAAAGCCCACGTTACAAATTTGAGTTATCCCCAAGCCCGCTTCGACTCAATAAAAAGGTCGTCTGAAAACCAAAAATTCAGTTTTCAGACGACCTTTCGCTCTTTTTCAAAGCGGAAAATCCATCCCAACGCCGTCAGGCATTATTCGTAAACTTTCAACAGCTCTACTTCAAACACCAATGTCGCGTTAGGCGGGATCACGCCGCCCGCGCCGCGTGCGCCGTAGCCCATTTCGGCGGGAATGGTCAGCTTGCGTTTGCCGCCTTCCTTCATGCCGCCGAAACCTTCGTCCCAGCCTTGAATGACCTGACCCACGCCCAGCGTAATGGTCAGCGGCTGACGGCGGTCGAGGCTGGAGTCGAATTTGGTGCCGTCTTCCAGCCAACCGGTGTAATGTACGGTAATTTCCTTGCCTTTCACGGCCTCTTTGCCGTGGCCTTCCTGCAAATCTTCAATAATCAAACCGCTCATGTTTTATCCTTTCATAGCGTTTTCAATTGGTTAACAATATCGACTCTTCGATATTCCGCGCTGAAGGGTATCATAGCTGCCGTTTCCGATAAAGCAAAAGGTCGTCTGAAAACGGATGGGTACGTTTTCAGACGACTTTTCAATGTATCGTCAACCGATGGGCAATCAATTTGAGCCGTTTTGCAACGAGCGGGCATAGGTGTCATTGTAGCCTATATCGGTGATTTCGCGCACGCCTGTGGCAGGTGCGGTAAATTTCACGCGGTCATCATCCTTGCGCATATCGTGTGCATCGTGATATTCGACTTTGGTTAAGCCCGGAATGGGGCCGGAGTCGTTGGCATGGTTCCATTCAGGAATGCGGCTGTCGGCGAGAGATGCGGCGGCGGCAACGACGATGAGGGAGGCGAAGAGTGCTTTTTTCATGATTACTTTCCTTATGATGTTGAATATAAAAGATGAACTGCGTAGGCGTTCAAGCGATGGAAAGCATTTTATTGGTTTCGTTTTGATTGATAAATATCGATTTCGTTTAAAGAATATTTACTAATAAGAAACAATATACCCTATCCCGTTTTCAGACGACCTTTGGACAAGACTTATCCACAATGGTGCAGCGGCGTAGTCCATTCCTGTTTCACGGTTTTACTTTTTTCGTAGCGTCGCCATGCTTTTTCGTGGGAATAGAAAACGACAGTGTTGGCAAGCGGTTCGACCAGCGCGACTGCGCTTGAGATGCCGATGCTGCCGGTCAAAATATAGGCAACGCCGAACGCGGTGGCGAAATGTAAAATGGCAAAGGTCATGGTTTTAATCATGATGGTTTCCTGATATGGTGATGTCTGTATGATTCGGATAATAACCATTCTCAACTAAACCGTATATTTTGAATATTCTATTCCGAGTTAGTTTATTTCAATTATTATTTTATTTTCGATAGGTAAAAAATGAATCCGCTGTGCATTCCCGTTCTCGACCGCGACACGCTTGCCGACCGTCCGTTTGACTTTGATTTTCCACATACTTTAAGCAGCTATGGTTCGACCGAAGCGCATCAGACCGCTGAGCGCATACAGGGCGCGGACATCATCATTACCAACAAAGTCGTGATTTCCGCCGAACACATCGCCGCTAACCCGCAACTCAAGTTGATTGCGGTAGCCGCGACGGGCGTCAACAACGTTGACCTTGCCGCCGCCAAACAAGCGGGCGTGGGTGTGTGCAACATCCGCGCCTACGGCAACGAATCGGTGGCGGAACACGCCTTTATGCTGATGATTACCCTGATGCGCAACCTGCCCGCCTATCAGCGCGACGTTGCCGCCGGAGTATGGGAAAAAGCGCCGTTTTTCTGCCATTTCGGCGCACCGATGCGCAATTTGAACGGCAAAACACTGGCGATTTTCGGGCGCGGCAACATCGGGCAGACGCTGGCAACTTATGCACAGGCGTTCAAAATGAAGGTTTTGTTTGTCGAACGCAAACACGCCGAAACCGTCCGCGACGGCTACGTTTCCTTTAACGAAGCCGTCCGCACCGCCGACGCGCTGTCGCTGCATTGCCCGCTCACGCCGGAAACGGCAAACATGATGGGCGAAGCCGAATTGCAGCAGATGAAGCCCGGCGCCGTCATCATCAACTGCGGACGCGGCGGACTGGTGGACGAACACGCACTTATCGCCGCCTTGAAATATGGGCAAATCGGCGGCGCGGGCTTCGATGTGTTGACACAAGAGCCGCCGCGCGACGGCAATCCTTTGCTGAAAGCCCGACTGCCCAACCTGATCGTTACCCCGCACGTCGCCTGGGCAAGCCAAGAGGCAATCAACCGCCTGTTTGACATCCTTGTGGACAACATCAACCGCTTCGTCGCAGGCAATCCGCAGAATCTGGTTTGATACTGAATATGCGAGAGGCTTGTTGATAATTTTGT
Source organism: Neisseria sp. HMSC064E01 (assembly GCF_001808875.1). Lineage (NCBI taxonomy): Bacteria > Pseudomonadati > Pseudomonadota > Betaproteobacteria > Neisseriales > Neisseriaceae > Neisseria > Neisseria sp. HMSC064E01. The sequence continues at coordinate 18,586 of NZ_KV794946.1, read as the reverse complement.
GAACAATTTAAAAGGTCGTCTGAAAATTTTCAGACGACCTTTTTGTATATCAATATTTTTCAATGAATTAGGTTTGGTTTGATTGAATTGAAGTTAGGTTTAAATTGTGGATAAGTTGTGAGCAATCCGTGGATTTTATCAAAAACCGATGCTTTGAAACGGCAAAGGTCGTCTGAAAACCTGAATCTTGGTTTTCAGACGACCTTTTTGCTGGTTCAAACAAATCAAATATCGTAAGTGGTCGATGCGGTATCGCCGCCCTTGCCTGTCCAGTTGGTGTGGAAGAATTCGCCGCGCGGTTTGTCGGTGCGCTCGTAGGTGTGCGCGCCGAAGTAGTCGCGTTGGGCTTGCAGCAGGTTGGCGGGCAGGCGTTCGGTGGTGTAGCCGTCGAGGAAGGTAATCGCGGAAGCCATGCAGGGCATGGGGATGCCGCATTCGATGGCTTTGGCGACCACTTTGCGCCATGCGGGCAGGCAATTTTCCAATACGCCTTTGAAATAGGGGTCGGAACCCAAGAACACTAAATCGGGATTGGCTTCGTATGCGTCGCGGATGTTGCCCAAGAACGCGCTGCGAATGATGCAGCCTTCGCGCCACAGAAGGGCGGTGTTGCCGTAATTCAATGCCCAATCGTTGTTTTCGCTGGCTTCGCGGATGAGCATGAAGCCTTGTGCGTAGGAGATGATTTTGGATGCCAACAGGGCTTGGCGCAGGGCTTCGACCCACGCGGCTTTGTCGCCTTCGACGGGGCTGATGGTTTTGTCGAACAAGCCGCCGGTTTGGACACGTTGGTCTTTTAACGCCGACACGCAGCGGGCGAACACTGCTTCGGAAATCAGCGTCAGTGGGATACCCAAATCGAGGGCGTTGATGCCGGTCCATTTGCCTGTACCTTTTTGTCCAGCGGTATCGAGGATTTTTTCGACCAAAGGTTCGCCGTTTTCGTCTTTGTAGCCCAAAATCGCGGCGGTGATTTCAATCAGGTAGGAATCCAGCTCGGTTTGGTTCCATTCGCTGAAAATGCGGTGCATTTCGTCGTAGCTCAGACCCAAGCCGTCTTTCATGAATTGATACGCTTCGCAAATCAACTGCATATCGCCGTATTCGATGCCGTTGTGCACCATTTTGACGAAATGACCTGCGCCATCGCGACCGACCCAGTCGCAGCAGGGTTCGCCTTGCGGGGTTTTGGCGGCAATGGCTTGGAAGATGGGTTTGACGGCAGGCCATGCGGCTTCGTCGCCGCCGGGCATGATGGATGGGCCATGACGCGCGCCTTCTTCGCCGCCGGAAACGCCCGCGCCGATAAAGCGGATGCCTTTTGCTGTCAGCTCGTGGGTGCGGCGGGTGGAATCGGGATAGTTGGCGTTGCCGCCGTCAATAATAATGTCGCCTTGTTCCAAAAGCGGGACAAGTTGCTCGATAAAGTCGTCAACGACAGAACCTGCACGCACCATCATCATGATTTTGCGCGGTTTTTCCAGTTTATCCACGAAGTCTTGCAATGAATAGGCACCGATAATGTTTGTGCCTTTGGCTGCGCCGTTGAGAAAATCGTCTACTTTAGCAGTGGTCCGGTTGTACGCCACGACTTTGAAACCGCGATCGTTCATATTCAAAATCAAATTTTGACCCATAACGGCCAAGCCGATGACACCGATATCGCCTTTCATTGATGGAAGCTCCATTATTAATTTAATTTATCAGCCGTAACTCTATCTGATTTACAGAGGTTTAACAATCCTTAACTATCTAATTTTTTGAAAAGATGCCTTTACGTTGCGGGCGTTGGCTGCGCGATGGGAAAACAAACTATAAATAAGATTTTAAATAATAAATAGATGATTATATTGAGTCGCGCTTTTTCTTGTGCATAACTTTGATTCCTTTTTCAGTTCAATCAGTTGAATGCTAATTTTGGATGCGGATAAACCGCTATTTTCCTTGTTGGCAGATGTGGATAATTTTGACATTCGGTTTGGCTCTGTGCATAACTTTCCGGCTATACACACAGCCTGCCGGTTTTATACCGAGCCCGAACGGAACTGTCTGAAGAGATAAACAGTCCAATCGGTTTTCATGTTTCAGACGACCTTTTGTGTTTTTTAGCCATGTAAAGGTCGTCTGAAAAATATCTAACTAAAAGGGAGCAGATATGAAATTTTCCTTTGGATTAAACCTGTTGGCAGTTTTGGTTTTGGCAGCGTGCGCGCACCAGCCGATGCAGAAACCTGATGCCGCTCCTGCGCCGACGGCTGTGGATAACCATGCGCCGGAACAAGGGACGGGACTGACCGAGCAGAAATTGATCCGCGCCAAACATTTTATGGCGGCGTCTGCCAATCCGTTGGCGACCGAGGCGGGATACGAGGTTTTGAAACGCGGCGGCAGCGCGATAGATGCGATGATTGCCATACAGACTACGCTGGGTCTGACCGAACCGCAGTCTTCCGGTTTGGGCGGCGGCGCGTTTTTGGTGTATTGGGACAATAAGGCGAAAAAACTGACGACGTTTGATGCCCGCGAAACGGCGCCGAAAGCGGCAACGCCCGAGCTTTTTTTGGATGAGAACGGCAAACCGATGGGCTTTATGAACGCGGTGGTCGGCGGCCGTTCGGTCGGCGTGCCGGGGATTCCGAAGCTGCTGGAAGATGTCCACAAGCGTTACGGCAAGTTGCCTTGGGCGAGTCTGTTTGACAAACCGATTGCTTTGGCGGAACAAGGCTTTACCGTTTCGCCGCGCATGGCGAAATCCATCGAGCAGAATCTCGAGCCTTTGCAACGCTATCCGCAAACCGTCGCGTATTTCCTGCCTGACGGCAAGCCTTTGGCAGCGGGAACGGTGTTGAAAAACCCTGAATTTGCCCGCTCCGTGCGCCTGTTGGCGGAAAAAGGCAGCGCGCCGTTTTATCAGGGCGCGCAGGCACAGAATATTGTCCGTGCCGTTACCGGCGCTGTGGATAACCCCGGCAAAATCAGTTTGTCGGATTTGAAAAACTACCGCGTTATCGAGCGTCAACCGGTTTGTGCGCCCTATCGTGAATATGAAGTTTGCGGCATGGGCGCGCCAAGTTCGGGCGCGATTGCTTTGGGCGAGATTTTGGGCGTGTTGCAAAATCAGGATATGAAGGCGTTGGGCGCGGAAAATATCCACAGTTGGCGCTGGATAGGCGATGCGTCGCGGATTGCGTTTGCCGACCGAGATCATTACGTCGGCGATCCTGCGTTTGTCAACGTCCCGACCCGAGCCTTGATTTCGCAGGCTTATCTGAAACCGCGTGCCGAAGAAATCCGCCAAGCAGACAAGGCGTTGGAAAATATTCAGGCGGGCAAGTTTGGCAAGAAATACGCGCAGGGTATGGCGGTAGAGCTGCCGTCCACCAGCCATTTGGTGGTTGTGGATAAAGACGGCAACGTCGTGTCGATGACGACTTCGATTGAAAACGCGTTTGGCTCGGGGCTGATGGCAAACGGCTATCTGCTCAACAATGAATTGACCGATTTCGCTTTCAACCCAGTCGGCGTGGACGGTAAAACCGTTGCTAACAGCGTGGCGGGCGGCAAACGGCCGCGTTCTTCAATGGCACCGACCATCGTGATGAAAGACGGCAAGCCTTATCTGGCGGTCGGTTCGCCCGGCGGCAGCCGCATCATCGGTTTCGTCGCCAAAACGTTGGTGGCGCATATCGACTGGGGCATGGACATTCAGGCAGCGATCTCCCTGCCGAATATGCTCAATCGCGGCAGCCAGTATGAAATCGAGGAAAAAACTGCTGCGGCGGACAAAGCGGCAGCATTGGAAAAACTGGGCTACAAAGTCCAAATCCGCGATTTGAATTCCGGCGTACAAGGCATTGTGATCGGCAAAGACGGTTTGCTCGGCGGTGCCGACCCGCGCCGCGAAGGCAAAGTCATGGGCGATTGATCACCGATCGGCTTGTGGATAAAAGGTCGTCTGAAATCCGAATTTGGGTTTTCAGACGACCTTTTTTATTGCTGGAGAAAAGCTATGGATAAAGTGTGTATAAAATTTGAGAAAAAATATAATCTTTCTATTTTTCAGAAGGATAGATTAGATAGCCATGTGGATAATCATGTCTGAAATATTGGCGGAAGATGGTTGTATCGCTTGAAAGGTCGTCTGAAAACTTAAAATCAAGATTTCAGACGACCTTTATTGAATAAAAAGGTTGTGGATAAACAATCATCCACAACCTTTTTGTACACCGTCTTATCTCAAGCCGCCGGCAGCTCGTGGAAGGCGGACGGCAAATCCTCGTCGTCGGCGAATTCCACCCATTCGTAGGCGGTTTCGTCCGCCAAAACCGCACGCAATAAAGCGTTGTTGATGGCATGGCCGGATTTGTAGCCTTCGAATGCGCCGATAATCGGGTGTCCGACGATATACAAATCGCCGATAGCATCAAGGATTTTGTGGCGGACAAACTCGTCGGGATAACGCAAACCTTCCGGATTCAAAACGTCCATATCGTCAATCACGATGGCGTTGTTCAAATTGCCGCCCAGTCCGAGATTGTGGGCGCGCATCATTTCCACTTCGTGCATAAAGCCGAAGGTGCGCGCGCGCGCGATTTCGTCGATGTAGGACTTGCCCGCGAAATCGATTTCAAAAGTAGGCGAGCTACGGTTGAAAACCGGATGGTCGAATTCGATGGTCAGCGTCACTTTAAAGCCGTCATACGGCGTAAAGCGCACCCATTTGCCCGCTTCTTTGACTTCGACAGGCTTGAGGATTTTCAAAAACCGCTTTTGCGCCTTTTGATCGACAACGCCCGCATCTTGCAAAAGATAAATAAACGGCAGGCTGGAGCCGTCCATAATCGGGATTTCGGGCGCGTTTAACTCAATCAGCGCATTGTCGATGCCGTAGGCGGACAGCGCGGACATGATGTGTTCGATCGTGCCGACGCGCACGCCTTTGTCGGTTACGATAGTGGACGACAGGCGCGTATCGTTGATGAGGTAAGGCGTAAGTTTGATGGTTTCGCCCATTTCGCCGTCCAAATCGGTACGGCGGAAAGAAATCCCGCTGTTTTCAGGCGCGGGGTGCAGGGTCAGCGCGACCCGTTCGCCCGAATGCAGCCCGACGCCGGTTACGCTGATGGATTTTGCCAAAGTTCGTTGCAGCATAAACCGCCTCCTTATTCAATAATTGGTTTGATGTTTGGATAATACGATAAAAAGGAAAAAATAATCCATTATTTTTAATAGTATTTGCTAATGTAGGTGTTTCAGAACCATAGATTTTTCAGACGACCCTTTGTACCGGTAAGATTATCCACAATATGCCGTGTAATCCGAGTGGAAAAATCCGATTTTATCCACAGAAATATTCAAATGATTACAGATTATCCGACTTTGTTCTCACAAAAAACAAAACTTGAACGCAACCTTTAAATGAATACAACAATTTGATTATACAATCAGTAATAAGGTTATCCACAAAGCGGGGATACACTCATCACCATCATCATTTTTTTAAATAATTACATATTAATTTTAAAAACAACCAAAATTTATCCCCAAATATGGGGACAAACCGTACCAATCTACGTTTTCAGACGACCTATTTCACGGTTTTTTTATTTAAATCAAACATTTTAAAAGTAGCATCGTGTAATTCTAGGTAGTAGTTTTATTTCAGGCTACAATAGCCCTTATTGAAATTTATCCCTTTCCCTACTGACAGGAGTATCAAAATGAGCATCAAAGTAGCGATTAACGGTTTCGGCCGCATCGGCCGTCTGGCATTGCGTCAAATTGAAAAAGCCAAAGGCATCGAAGTCGTCGCCGTCAACGACCTGACCCCTGCCGATATGCTGCTGCACCTTTTCAAATACGACAGCACCCAAGGCCGTTTCCAAGGTACTGCCGAATTGAAAGACGATGCCATCGTGGTGAACGGCAAAGAAATCAAAGTCTTCGCCAATCCGAATCCTGAAGAATTGCCTTGGGGCGATTTGGGCGTGGACGTCGTCCTCGAATGTACCGGCTTCTTTACCAGCAAAACCAAAGCCGAAGCCCACATCCGCGCCGGTGCGCGCAAAGTCGTTATTTCCGCGCCCGGCGGCAATGACGTGAAAACCGTCGTATATGGCGTAAACCAAGACATTTTGGACGGCAGCGAAACCGTCATCTCCGCCGCTTCCTGCACTACCAACTGCCTCGCCCCGATGGCTGCAGTCCTGCAAAAAGAGTTCGGCGTAGTCGAAGGCCTGATGACCACCATCCACGCCTACACCGGCGACCAAAACACCCTTGACGCGCCGCACCGCAAAGGCGATTTGCGCCGCGCCCGCGCCGCCGCGCTCAACATCGTGCCCAACAGCACCGGCGCCGCCAAAGCCATCGGTCTGGTTATCCCCGAATTGAACGGTAAACTCGACGGTTCCGCCCAACGCGTCCCCGTCGCTACCGGCTCGCTGACTGAATTGGTTTCCATCCTCGAACGCCCTGTTACCAAAGAAGAAATCAACGCCGCGATGAAAGCTGCTGCCAGCGATGCTTTAGGGTACACTGAAGATCAAATCGTTTCTTCTGATGTCATCGGTATCGAATACGGCTCGCTCTTTGACGCAACCCAAACCCGCGTGATGACCGTAGGCGACAAACAACTGGTAAAAACCGTCGCTTGGTACGACAACGAAATGTCTTACACCTGCCAACTCGTCCGTACTTTGGAATACTTCGCAGGTAAAATCTAAAAGATTTCGGATTGGGTAAACCAGTCTGTGGATAAGTAAGAGAAAAGGTCGTCTGAAAACGAGCGTGAACGAGTTTTACTAAACTTGGTTTCACATTTTCAGACGACCTTGTTTTTTATTTGTAACCTGCACCCTCTCCCGTCTGGCGGGAGAGGGTTGGGGAGAGGGTGGCTCTGCGATTTATACGAATTTGATTTTACCTAAACCCACAAAGCCACCCCCATCCTAACCTTCCCCCCGCGGACGGGGGAAGGGACAGGTTGCCGTTGAAGCAACGAGTAGCGTAGGCTTTGCCCACGAGATGCAAGGAAAAATGAATGTCCATTCGACTGTTGTCTGATTTGGATTGTTGGATAGCGGATTTCGCGGACCAAGCCTACTCTACTTGAGTTATCCTAAGCCTGCATTGATTGAATAAACAAGGTCGTCTGAAAACGGGGGTAGAACGAGTTTCTCTAAAACTCAAATCTCAAAGTT
>NZ_KV794946.1:0-11284 GCF_001808875.1 Neisseria sp. HMSC064E01 | reverse complement strand
GAGGGTGGCTCTGCGAGCTATACGAATTTGATTTTACCTAAACCCATAAAGCCACTCCCATCCTAACCTTCCCCGCCGGACGGGGGAAAGGGACAAGTTGCCGTTGCAGCAACGAGTAGCGTGGGCTTTGCCCACGAGATGAATAAAAATTCGATAGTTATCTGATTCGGATTATTGGATGATGGATTTCGTGGGCGAAGCCCACGCTACGGGTTTGGTTTATCTCAAACGTTAATTGAATAAGACCTGTATCGATTGAACAAAAAAAGGTCGTCTGAAAACCCTAAAATTTGGGTTTTCAGACGACCTTTTGTAATGAAATCAACCACTAAATTTCACACAACACTTATCCCAATAACTGTCGCGCGGTTTCCTTCAATTTGAAACCTGACCTCATAATCCTCTATATTCATGACGTAAATCCGTTCGGGGATATTCTGATAGGCGGGGCGCGGGTCTTGGGCAATGCTTTGGCTGATCAGGTTTTGGGTGCTTTCAGATAAATTTTCTGCACCGATGTTTTCCAGCCATACGACTTCAAGCTCTTCGGGTTTGCCGCTGACGAAGCCGGATGATGCGTCGGGTTTGGATTCGACAAAGAGAATGTAGGGCTTGATGTCGACAATCGGCGTGCCGTCTAGCAGATCTGCGCCGCTGCAATAAAGGCGGACAGGTTTGCCGGTTTTGATACGGTTGAGTTTTAAGAGCGACAGTCCGAGATGATTGGGGCGGTGGGGGCTGCGCGTGGCGAATACGCCCATTTTTTGTTTACCGCCGAGCCGTGGCGGGCGCACCATTTGTGCCCAGCCTTCATCCAATACGCCGTGAAAAATAAAACTTATCCACACATAATCGAAGTGTTCCAATCCGCGTACGCTGTCTGCGGTAAATTCGGGATTCAGCTCGATGCAGACTTCTGCGGCGGGAACCAAACCGGGCTGGCGGGCGACGCCGAATTTTTGTTTGTAGGGCGAGCGGGCGGTGGCAATGGGGGTAATGGTGTAAGTCATGAGGATTGTGGATAAGTTTTTCGGAAAAACGTTATCTTATCACAGCCGGTTTTACCGCTTTTGGGCAGTAATTTGTTATAATACAGAGCATTTTAATCGCGTTGAAATGATGAGATGATTGTTTCCATTGATGTTGATGCACAAAAAACTTTTACGCCTTTGTGTCCTGACGAGCTGCCTGTGAACGAGGGGCATTTGATTGTCGAAGAGTTGAATGCCCAAGCCGCTTTGGCGGATTTGCGCGTGATGACGAAAGATGCGCATCATATGGCAGCGAAATGGCTTGTGGATAACCCTGTTGATATGTTGAAATCGACAGGTTTGCCCGATGCGGATTTGACTTGGGTGGCTCATGCGATGGTCGGTACGCGCGGCTATGAATTGTTGGACGGGCTGCCTTCTGCCAAAGAATACGATTATTGTGTTTGGAAAGGCGTTGATCCTGAGTTGCATCCTTACGGTGCGTGTTTTCACGATATTGAGGAAAAACTGAGCACAGGGTTGATTGAATGGCTGCGTTGTCAAAATACAGATACGGTCATTGTCGGCGGCTTGGCTACGGATTATTGTGTGAAAACAACGGTTTTGCAGTTGCTCAAAGGCGGCAATTGGCAGGTTATCGTCAATGAAGCGGCTTGTCGGGGCATTGCGCCGGATACGATTGAAACTGTATGGCAGGAAATGCGTTCTGCCGGTGCAATTGTCTTAAAAAACGCCGAAGAAATTAAAAAATATATTAATAATCAATAATTTATAATTGTTTCACGTGAAACATACTTCTTAAAATATGAAAATTTTGCTTGTCCGCTTGTCCAGTATGGGCGATTTAATTCACACTTTGCCCGCAATTGAAGATTTAGCGCGACAATGCCCTGATGTGGAACTCCATTGGTTGTGTGAAGCCGGATTTGCGGATATTGCGCGCCTGCATCCGTTTGTAAAAAAAATCCATGTGATGAAATGGCGGCAATGGCGCAAACATCTTTTTCAAGCAGAAACTTGGTGGGAAATAGGTCGTCTGAAACAGACTTTGCGGCAGGAAGCATTTGATTTTGTATTGGACAGTCAAGGTCTGATTAAAAGCGCGTGTTTCGCCAAAATGGCAAAATCCTCTATTTATGGTTTGGATAAAAACAGCGCGCGCGAGGGGTTGGCTGCGTTGGCGTATGCGAAAACATACGCTGTACCGAAAGGGAAAAATGCTGTTTGGCGCAATCGTGAGCTGTTCGCCCAAGTATTTGGGTATGCAATGCCGAAAACGCAGGTATTCGGCTTGACCGTTCCCGAAGCAGGTCGTCTGAAAAATTTGGAGCAGCCGTATTATGCGGCTTTGCACGCGACCAGCCGGGACAGTAAGTTATGGCCTGTGGAAAACTGGCGGGCGTTGCTGCAAAAGTTGAATGAAGAGCAACAATGCAACGTTTATCTGCCATGGGGAAATGAAACTGAAAAAACGCGTGCCGAACAGATTGCAGACGGACTGCCTTTTGCCATCGTGTGCGATAAAATGAATTTATTGCAGGCGGCGTATCTGCTGAAGCACGCGGTCGGAATTGTCGGTGTGGATACCGGTTTGCTGCATTTGGCAAATGCTTTGGAAAAACCTGTGGTCGGTATTTATACCGATACTGATCCGATTAAAACAGGCGTTCAAGTTTCGGCTGTTGCAAAAAATTTGGGCAATATCGGGCAAATTCCGACCGCAGATTTGGTTTATCAAACGTTGATGAATTGTGTGGCTGCTGATGAAGGATCAAAGGTCGTCTGAAACTGATATAGTGGCATGATATTTTCCAATTTATTAGATACAGGAATGTATATCCGCTAGCCTGAGTAAATGCTTTAAAAATGGTATAATCGGCAAGCATTATCCAAAAGATTTTTGAATGAATTCGTTTTTAAGGAAAACGGATTTGATTTTATAAAGAAGAAGGTTTGGTTTCGCTGGATGGTGAAAGCAGCGTTCTTTTTAGGAGAATTCAATGAAAGCACTGGTCGCAGTAAAGCGCGTAGTGGACTACAACGTCAAAGTTCGTGTAAAAGCCGATGGTTCGGATGTAGATATCGGCAATGTCAAAATGTCGATGAACCCGTTTGACGAAATCGCTGTGGAAGAAGCCGTCCGTTTGAAAGAAGCTGGAAAAGTAAGCGAAATCGTAGCGGTTTCTTTGGGTGAGAAAAAATGCGAAGAAACGTTGCGTACAGCTTTGGCGATGGGTGCCGACCGTGCAATTCATGTTGAAACCGATGCGAAATTGGAGCCGCTGGCAGTTGCCAAGCTGCTGAAAGCCGTTGCGGACAAAGAAAATCCGCAAATTTTCTTTTTGGGCAAACAAGCGATTGATGATGATGCCAACCAAGTGGCGCAAATGCTGGCAGCTTTGTTGAATGCGGCACAAGGTACGTTTGCCTCCAAAGTACAAATCGAAGGCGACGAAGTACAGATTGTGCGCGAAATCGATGGCGGTGAAGAAACCATAGCATTGAAATTGCCCGCTGTTATCAGCGCAGATTTGCGTCTGAACGAACCGCGCTTCGTCAAACTCCCCAATATTATGGCGGCAAAGAAAAAACCTTTGGAAAAGCTGGCTCCTGCCGATTTGGTTGCCGATATTTCACCTCGTCTGAAAACAGTGAAATTCGCCGAACCAAAAGCGCGTCAGGCAGGCGTAAAAGTAGCAAGCGTTGCCGAATTGGTTGAAAAATTGAAAAACGAAGCCAAAGTGATTTGAGGAGACTGAAATGAGTGTATTGATTATTGCTGAACACGACAACAAACGGTTGAATCCTGCCACTTTGCATGCTGTTACCGCTGCCTCCAAACTGGGCAAAGTCGATTTATTGGTTGCCGGAAACGGCTCATCGGCCGTAGTGGAATCCGCGAAACAAGTAGCCGGTGTGGAAAAAGTTTTGGTTGCGGATGCTGCTCATTATGCCGAAGGTTTGGCTGAAGAACTGGCTCCGTTGGTTGTCAAATTGGCAACGGATTACCGCTATGTTGCTGCAACGGCAACCACATTCGGTAAAAACCTTTTACCTCGCGTAGCGGCCTTATTAGACGTACCGCAAATTTCTGATTTGACTGAAATTGTGGATAACGCGACTTTTGTGCGCCCGATTTATGCGGGTAATGCATTTGAAACCGTGCAAGCCGATTCAGAAAAATTGGTGCTGACCTTCCGTGCGACGGCTTTTGACGCAGCAACGGTGCAAGGTGGTCATGCTGAGGCAATCAATGTTGAAACAACCCCTGCTCAAAACCTGAGCCGTTTTGTGAACCGCCAGCTTTCTCATTCCGATCGTCCTGAATTAACTCAGGCAAAAGTCATTGTTTCCGGTGGTCGTGCGCTGGGTAGTGCGGAAAAATTCAATGAAGTACTGACACCGTTGGCGGATGTTTTAGGTGCGGCAATCGGTGCATCCCGTGCGGCAGTTGATGCCGAATACGCGCCAAATGATGTACAGGTCGGACAAACCGGCAAAGTGGTTGCGCCACAGCTCTATTTTGCAATCGGTATTTCAGGTGCGATTCAACACGTTGCGGGTATGCAAGACAGCAAAGTGATTGTTGCAATCAATAAAGATGCTGATGCGCCGATTTTCAATGTAGCCGATTACGGATTGGTTGGCGATTTATTTGAAGTCGTCCCGCAATTAACAGAAGCATTGAAAAATTGATGTTTCACGTGAAACGTTCAGACGACCTTATTATTAATGAGGTCGTCTGAAAACATTTCAGCATGATTACGACTTATAAGACCATTACTTCTCCGACGCAGGCTGAGTTTAAAGATAAAGGCAGCCGTTTTATTGCATTTGCCTATCCGATTCGGACATTGGCTGATGTAAAAAAATATCTCGATCCGTTAAAGGAAGAACATCATAAAGCGCGGCATTGGTGCTATGCCTATCGTTTAGGCGTAGATGGTATGCAATTTCGTGCCAACGATGATGGAGAGCCGTCAGGAAGCGCGGGTCGGCCGATTTTGGGGCAGATTGATTCAGTAGGCGTAACCGATGTTTTGGTCGTGGTCGTCCGCTATTTCGGCGGTACTTTATTGGGCGTTCCCGGTCTGATTCACGCATACAAAGAGGCAACGGCTCAGGCGTTGGCGGTTGCGGAAGTGGTTGAAAAGAATATTGAAAAAATCGTTTGGCTGAAATGTGAATATCCGTTTTTGAATGAAGCAATACGCATCGCTAAACAATATCAGGCGGATATATTGGAGCAAGATTTACAGTTGGATTGCCGATTGACGGTAAGTTTGTCGTTGGCTAATTATGAGGTCTGCGTTGCGGCTTGGAAGAATACACGGCAGATCGAAGTAAATACGGAAAAGCCTTTTGAATGAAAAGGTCGTCTGAAAATCCATATCTTAGGGTTTTCAGACGACCTCTTCTCACATTAATCTTCTTGTGTATATCTGTCCAAGGCATCGACGCTGGAGCGCAAATATAACCAAGCCAATTGATGGAATTCGCCCAGCGCGTTCCATAACGCATCTTCACTCATAATGCTGTATTCGCCTTCCGTACCCAAATCCAGTTCTGCCCCGTCTTCAATAGCCCGATGGCAAGCCTGATATTCGTGGGTATAGAAATTATCCATATCGCGAATCAAAGCGACGGCATGTTTCCAGCGTTTTAGGTCTTCTTCCAATTGCGGTAGTAAATGACACCATTCGCGGTATTTGCTTTGGATTTCATCAATACGTTTTTGCATGGTTGCTTGTCCTTTTTCAATTTTGTGGATAGGTTAAATAGGTTGCAGAGTGGAGTGAGGCGGTCTTTTTTTTGATTCCACCAAAATTTTTCGATTGGGACAATAGTCCCTTTATGTCGAGTTTTCGTTAAAAGTACATATTTGTCAAGGAGATGGCATGAAACTGCTGGTTATCGGTAATGGCGGTCGCGAACACGCACTGGCTTGGAAATTGGCGCAGTCGCTTAAAGTGGAAACAGTATTTGTTGCCCCCGGTAATGCCGGTACGGCGATTGAACCCAAGTTGCAAAACATCGCCTTGACTGCGCATCAGGATTTGATTGAATTCTGCCGCAAAGAAAATATTGCTTTTACCGTCGTCGGTCCTGAAGCGCCTTTGGCGGCAGGTATTGTGGATGATTTCCGTACTGCCGGACTGAAAATATTTGGTCCGACACAATATGCGGCGCAGTTGGAAAGTTCCAAAGATTTTGCCAAAGCATTTATGGCGAAATACAACATTCCGACCGCGCAATATCAAACCTTTGAAAACGCCGATGCTGCAAACGATTACGTCAATCAGAAAGGTGCGCCCATCGTCATCAAAGCCGATGGTTTGGCGGCAGGTAAAGGCGTGATTGTGGCAATGACTTTAGATGAAGCGCATGCTGCGATTGACGATATGCTGCTGGGCAACAAAATGGGTAATGCCGGCGCGCGTGTTGTGATTGAAGATTTCCTGCAAGGCGAAGAAGCCAGCTTTATCGTCATGGTTGATGGCAATCATGTATTGCCTATGGCGACCAGCCAAGACCACAAGCGTCTTTTAGACGGCGACAAAGGCCCGAATACGGGCGGCATGGGCGCGTACAGTCCCGCGCCTGTGGTAACGCCCGCCGTGTACGAGCGCGCGATGAATGAGATTATTTTGCCGACCGTAGCGGGTATGAAAGCGGAAGGGCATGAGTTCACCGGCTTCCTGTACGCAGGTTTGATGATTGATAAAAGCGGCGCACCCTATACGATTGAGTTTAACTGCCGTTTCGGCGATCCCGAAACCCAGCCGATTATGAGTCGTCTGAACAGCGACTTGGCGGATTTGGTCGAAGCGGCAATAGACGGCAAACTCGATAGCGTAACCGCGGAATGGAACCCGCAAACTGCCGTAGGCGTGGTGCTGGCGGCGCAAAATTACCCCGAAACGCCTAAAAAAGGCGATGTTATTTCCGGTCTGGATGCTGCCAACCAAATCGGCAAAGTTTTCCACGCAGGCACAACGGCAAACGAGAAAGGCGACGTATTGACCAACGGCGGCCGCGTATTGTGTGTCGTAGGATTGGGCGACGATGTGGCTCAAGCCAAAGCCAAGGCGTATAGCGCATTGGAAAAAATCAGCTTCGACGGCATGCAATACCGTAAAGACATTGCCGATAAAGCAATCAACCGTTAATCAAAGAAACAGGTCGTCTGAAAACGTGATTGTGTTTCAGACGACCTTCCCTATCATGTTATTCCCCAGAATCCTTTCAGCTTCGACGCTTCGCAAGCTGCAATCCCATCTTAAAAAAGGCGGCTTGGTCGCCTATCCTACCGAGTCCTGTTACGGCATAGGCTGTATCCCGACCTTGCCTAACGCACTTAACCGACTGATTCATCTGAAAAAAAGACCACAACATAAAGGTATGATAGTCATTGGCAACCAATTGGAGCAATTACAGCCCCTGCTCAAAAGGTCGTCTGAAAACATTCAAACCATGCTCAGAAACGAATGGCCTGCGCCCAAAACCTTTCTACTTCCAGCAGCTGCTGACGTTTTACCCGCATTGCGCGGAAAAGGACGCAGCAAACTGGCGGTCAGGGTTCCTGCCCATGCAGGTGCGCGCCGCTTGTGTCAGGCTTTGAAAACGCCTTTGGTCTCGACTTCGTGCAACCGCGCAGGCAAACGCGCGTGCAGAACGGAGCGGGAAGTGAGAAGGCAGTTTGGAAGAGATGTATGGGTAGTCAGCGGTTTAATCGGCAAACAAAAGTCGCCGAGTCAGATTATTGATGGGGAAACAGGCGTTCGTTTGCGTTAGAAATCGGATAGATGGAATAAGCAGGAATTATGCTTTGAACCAATAAACCGCGTATTCAATAAAATGTGGATAATCCTGAATATAACTTTTCCGAAAAAACCAAAAAGGTCGTCTGAATCCCCATATTCATGGTTTTCAGACGACCTTTTGATTTGATTATCTTGTGGATAAGTATGTAGATAAGTTGAGTATTAGAGCTTGCTGCCGCATACGGCTTCGAATTGTTTTTCGGTAATCGTACCGTTCATCACGCTCATCGGGCGGATATTTGTCGCGGTGTAGCTGTGTTTGGAAATTTCTTTGCCATGTTCGTCGAGGAGCTGTAAAGCGGTCAGGCGGTAGGTTTTGTTGGTGCAATGGATTTCCCAGTCGCCAATGGCGGTTTTGTAGGCAGGCGTGTTGACGAAGCGTTCTTCTTTTATCTTTGATACGGTTTTTCTATCGCGGAAAGTAACCAAAGTACCGTTTTTCTTGATGCTGTTTTTATCAATCGCTACTTTGATATTGCCGTCGGAAATCGTGCCGATGTTGTCCCAGTTGCCGCTGACGCCGCCACTTGTAGTCGTAGTCGTTTGACAGGCACTCAGGAGCAGGGCTGCCGATAAAGTCGAAATAAGGGAAAAGTGTTTGATGTTCATAAGTTTCGGGTGCTTAGGATAAATTATTAGACTGCCGTATTATGCGCGAAGACGGCGGGGCAGTAAATCGGCTTTGCAAAGTCTTAAAACCGCCAAAAAATGAAAAGGTCGTCTGAAAACAGGTTTTCTAGTCGATTGACTGGAAACCAGTATGCCACCGCTTTGCCTGAGATTAAAGAGAACGGTAACGCATTGGGTAAACCAGTTTCCCATATCTGTATTGTCGGTAGTTCCGCCATCTTGTCTCAATCAAAAATCAATCTGCGATACCCAACCAAGCATAATCCGTTTTCAGACAACCCCATGTGGATAACTCAAATATCCCCCATGCAGGCAGTGTCCAAAACCGCTAAAATAACGCTTTTCCCTCCCTACGGAACCATCATGCCCCAGCCTTCCGCCCAACAGATTTTGCACGAAGTATTCGGCTATCCCGAATTTCGCGGCAAGCAGGAGGCTGTCGTCAATACATTGGCAGGCGGCGGAAGCCTGTTGGTATTGATGCCGACGGGCGGGGGCAAGTCGCTGTGTTACCAAATTCCCGCACTGATGCGCGAAGGCGTCGCCATCGTCGTTTCGCCGCTGATTGCCCTGATGAACGACCAAGTAGCGAGCCTGCACGCCGCAGGCATAGAAGCAGCAGCGGTCAACAGCAGTACAACGGTGGAAGAAGCCCGCGAGGTGGCGGACAAACTCGCCCAAGGTCGTCTGAAACTGCTCTACGTCGCACCGGAGCGGCTCGTTACCGACCGTTTCCTGCGTTTTCTCGATCAGCAAACCATCAGCCTTTTCGCCATAGACGAGGCGCATTGCGTCAGCCAATGGGGACACGATTTCCGCCCCGAATACCAGCAATTAGGGCTGCTTGCCGAACGCTATCCGCAAGTGCCGCGCATTGCCCTGACTGCGACCGCCGATGCAGCGACCCGCGCCGACATCAAACATTTCCTCCATCTCGAAGACGCGCCCGAATTCATCTCTAGCTTTGACCGCCCGAATATCTATTATCAGGTTATCGAAAAAAACAACGGCAAAAAGCAGCTTCTCGACTTCATCCGTAAAGAAATGGAAGGGCAAAGCGGCATCGTCTATTGCCTCAGCCGCAAAAAAGTCGAAGACATCGCCCAATTCCTCTGCGAAAACGGATTGGACGCGATTCCCTACCATGCCGGCCTGAGCATGGAAGCGCGCGAAGCAAACCAACGCCGTTTTACCCGAGAAGACAACATTATCGTCGTCGCCACCGTTGCCTTCGGTATGGGCATAGACAAACCGGACGTGCGCTTCGTCGCCCATCTCGATATGCCCCAAAGCATCGAACATTTCTACCAAGAATCCGGCCGCGCCGGGCGGGACGGGCTGCCTGCCGTGAGTTGGCTGTGTTACGGTCTGAACGACTGGGTATTGCTGCGCGAACGCATCGCCGAAGGCAACAGCGACGAAGTGCAGAAACAAATCGAAATGCAAAAGCTCGATGCCATGCTTTCCGTCTGCGAAACCGCCGCCTGCCGCCGAGCCCTCCTGCTCAAACATTTTGGGGAAGAATCCGCCCCTTGCGGCCATTGCGACAACTGCCTGCATCCGCCCGTATGCTTCGACGGCACCGTCCTCGTACAAAAGCTCCTCAGTTGCGTGTATCGCGCCGGACAACGCTTTGCCGCCGGCTATATCACCAACCTGCTGCGCGGTAAAAGCGACGACTGGATACAGCGCAACGGCCACGACAAACTCTCTACCTTCGGCATCGGCAGCGGGCAAACCGACAAAGAATGGCGCAGCGTCATCCGCCAATGCATCAGCCTCGGCTACCTCACCGTCAACACCGCCCAATATCAGGCATTGCAACTGACCGAAGCCGCAAAAAAAGTCCTTAAAGGCGAAACCGAAGTCATGTTGCGCCCGTTGCGCCGCGAAAAAGCCGCCACGCAAAAGCCAAAAGACAACTGGCTGCGTACTGAACGCGAAGAACGCCTATGGCAGGCATTGCGTCATTGGCGGCAGCAGCGCGCCCATGCCGAAGAAGTTCCCGCCTACGTCGTCTGCGGTGACAAAACCCTGCGCGACATCGTCGAAAAAATGCCGCAAACGCTGGAAGATTTGCATCAAATCTACGGTTTGGGTGAGGCGAAAATCAACAAATTCGGCATCGATATTCTCAATGTCTGCAAGAACGCAGCCGAAAACCAAAGCGGGCAAACGGGCAACGAAGAACCCCTATTCACCCCCCAAACCGAGCGCGAACAGCAATTACAGCAAAAGCTGGAAACTTGGCGTGCCGAGCAGGCAGCCGCCAAACAATGCGCCTTGGGCAAAGTCCTTTCCAACATCAGCCTGACCGACCTTGTCGTCTTCACGCCCGCCGAAGAAGCCGACTTGCTCGGTATCTACGGCATCGGCAGCGAAAGAATTGCCCAATACGGGCAGGCAATACTCGACATCTGCCGCCCCTACGCAGACGGGCTTTCCGAGCCGAAACAGGCAGAACGCCATCTCGCCCGCCGCCTGTTCCAATGGTGTCTCGATACCGCCCGATATGAAGGTGGAGAGATGCACGACGTCGCCAAAAAACAGACTTTACGCGCCATCGCCAAAGCCCGACCGCAAACTTTGACAGCACTTTCTAAAATAGAGGGCGTGAGCGGGGAATGGTTGAACCAATACGGCGAAGAAATCGTAGAAATCTGCACGGCGGACTGACAATCAAAAAGGTCGTCTGAAAACCCCGTAAAAGGTTTTCAGACGACCTATTAATACCGCTTCAGTATCTTAGCCAATCCCAGTAAAATAACTTATCTTCCGACCCCTATTGCAAAGGCGAAAAAATGGTAACCGAACCGAACCGAACCGAACCGAACCGAA